>JAEZBK010000125.1 GCA_023427355.1 Pseudomonadota bacterium | reverse complement strand
TATCTGTTCCAGCCGGATGCAGTCTCCAACCTCGTTCCGGCGCACCAGGCGCTGCTGCTGATATCCGGCGGCTTCAACCTGGCGTTCGATTGCACCGAGCCCACGCCGATGGTGCTGTGCCTGCATGTGCGGCCCGAACGCCATCCCGACCTGATCCAGCCGGAGAACTTCACGGTCTATCCCGACATCCCCACCACCACCTACACCGACCTGTTCGGCAACATCTGCACCCGGCTCATTGCCCAGCCCGGCCGCCTGTCGCTGTGGAACCGGTTCGTCATTGCCGATAGCGGCCTGCCCGAGGAGCTGCCGCTGCAGGCGCACCAGCACGCGGTGGCGGACCTGCCGCCCGATACCCTCACCTATCTGCTGGGCAGCCGCTATTGCGAAACCGAAAAGCTGATGGACCTGGCCTGGGCGCTGTTCGGCAACCTGCCCGAAGGCTGGCCGCGGGTCGAAGCCATCCTCAACTATGCCCACAACCGCATCGCCTTCAATTACCAGAATGCGCGCAGGGACCGCACCGCCTTCGAGGCACATGAGGAACGTACCGGCGTCTGCCGCGACTATGCGCACCTGGCCATCACCCTGTGCCGCTGCATGAACATTCCCGCGCGCTATTGCACCGGCTATCTGGGCGATATCGGCGTGCCGGCCGATCCGGCCCCGATGGATTTCAGCGCCTGGTTGGTGGTTTACCTGGGCGGCCGCTGGTGGACGCTGGATGCGCGCCACAACACCCCGCGCATCGGGCGCATCCTGATCGCCCAGGGCCGCGATGCCGCCGACGTGGCCATCACCACCGCCTTCGGCCAGGCCACCCTGGCCGAGTTCAAGGTGATCACCGAACCGGCACAGCCGGCCTAATAGCCGCCAACGATCGGCAATATCTCGCCGGTGATGTAGCTGGAGCAGTGCGCGCTGGCCAGGAAGACATAGGCCGGCGCGATCTCCTCGGGCTGGGCCGGGCGCTTCATGGTGGTCTTGGCGCCGAATTCCGCCACGTCATGGGCCTGCTTGTCGGCGGGATTGAGCGGTGTCCATACCGGCCCCGGCGCCACCGCATTGACGCGGATGCCACGCGGCGCAAGCAGCCCCGACAAGGCACGGGTAAAGGCGTGGATGCCGCCCTTGGTCGCGGAATAATCCGGCAATGAGGCGCTGCCGTCTATGCCGGTGATGGAGCCGGTATTGACGATCGCGCTGCCATTGGCCATGTGCGGCAAGACTGCCTGGGCCATGTGGAAATAGCCATACAGGTTCGTCTTCATGGTCTTGTCGAAATGCGTTTCGGTCAGATCCTCGAAGCGCGAGACATGAAGCTGGAAGGCGGCATTGTTCACCAATACATCCACACGGCCAAAGGCCTTCACCACCTTCCTCACCGCATCCCGGCAGAAACCGGCGCGCGAGACATCGCCGGGGACGAGCAGGCATTGGCGGCCTTCGCGTTCCACCGCGGCCTGCGTGGCCTTGGCGTCTGCATGTTCGTCCAGGTACAATACCGCGACATCGGCGCCCTCGCGCGCAAACAGAACCGCCACTGCGCGGCCGATTCCACTGTCGCCGCCGGTGACGATGGCGATCTTGTCGCGCAGCTTGGCCGATCCCTGGTAGAAAGGCGCATCATACAGCGGCGCGGGATCGAGCCGCGATTCCTGTCCCGGCTTGGGCAGGTGCTGTTTGGGAAATGGCGGCACGGGATAGGGCCGCGCGCCAGCCTGCATCGCCTCCTGCACCGCCTGTTTGGGTCTTTTGCGGTCGGCGCGCGCCACCTGGCGCTGGATTTTGCGATGCGTGGTCCTGGTCTTGCTCGCCATGGCGTGCGCCTTTCTGAAAACGAACATGGCGGATGGCCAGCAGGGGCCATCCGCCAATGTCCAGCCTGAAACGGCAATCAGTTGCGGGCCTGGCCCGAAATGATGCGGCGATTGCGTTCCGCGTTTTCGGTCGCGCCGGTGGGGCGGCCCGACAGGTCGGTGGACGGCGTATTCATGACCGTGTTGTAGTCATTGGGCGGGATGCGCGAACAATCCGCCGAATTGTGCGGCACGCCAGGGCGGTTGACGCAGCCATCACGCGCCGCCCGCTCGTTGGAAGTCCTGGGATCGAAGCCCGAAGGATATTGCTGGGCGGCGGCAGGGACCAAAGACAACACCAGCAGGGACGCGGCCAGAATACGCATGAAAGTTCCTTTCTTTTTTCAGAGCGACCACGCACCGGCATGGAATTTGTGCGCTCCATCGACATACGGAACACTTCGCGCACGGCATGGTTCCTGCGGAAACACCTTGGCGCATGGCGCGAAAGGTTCCCAATGCGCGATGCCGTCCTATACGGGCGATTTTTCGACCATCCTGCGCGCACTCTTCAGGTCGGCGACGAACGCATCAAACGCTTCGCTGCGGCTCTCCTGGAGTCGCAGCAGATAGGATGGATGCACGGTGATCAGCCCCTTCCAACCACCCAGGTCAGCGGCTCCGCGATTTCTGGCAATGGGCAACGCCCTGCCTGTCAGCGCCAGCACGGCCGTCGCCCCCAGGGCAACGACAAGCCTGGGCTGAACGAAGTCCAGTTCCTTTTCCAGCCACCAGCGATAATGCTTGACCTCACCCGCATGAGGCTTGCTGTGCAGACGGCGTTTGCCGCGCTGCTCGAACTTGAAATGCTTCACGGCATTGGTGACATAGGTTTCTCTGCGGGCAATTCCCGCCTGCTGCAGGGCGCGGTCCAGCAATTGCCCGGCCGGTCCGACAAAGGGATGGCCTTGAAGATCCTCCTGATCGCCAGGTTGCTCACCCACCAGCGCGATATCGGGGTGCATTGGCCCCTCGCCCAGAACGGCGCGCGTGCCGCCACGCACCATCGGCGGCAGCGCCGCCATCATGCGGTTCAGGCCGGCCAGCGACGCCGGTTCCTCACGCATCGCTGCAACGGCCTTTTGCGGGTCGCGCTTGCGCGGCATTGTCTGTTCCTGTTCCAGCATCTGCGTAACGCGCGAGGCCGCGGATCGCACCAGATCGGGTATGGCGGCGGCTTCGGGCATATTCTTCCAGTATTTCTTCGCCATATGGCTGCGCATCACGGTGGGATTCAGCCGCGCCGGGTTGAAGATGCTTTCATAATAGGTGCGCCAGCCCGCTTCGAATGCATCGCTGTCCGGCGCATCAGCGCGGGTCGCGGCGGGGCCGACCATGAGATTTTCACGGTCCCAGTGCAGCGACCCCTTGGGCGTCAGGATCGACCAGCGCATCGCCGTGAAGCGGTCGATGAAAAACTGCGCCGTTGCCTCCAGAATAAAATGCTCCGGCTCGAACCAGGCGACGAAATGCTCGCCGTCCGGACTATCCATTTTCCGGAACCGGACGAAGGCATGCATCTTGTGCAGGTCACGGCGTATCGATTTTTCCATGCGATGCAGGCGATACACCAGGGGATCGCTGGCGATCACAGGCAGATGCGCTTCACCATGATGGATGCGCCAGACCAGTTCATAGAGAAGCGCGTAGCGTTCCGGATCGCTGTGGCACACCACCAGGCGGAGGGTGTTCGCCACCGGACGCGGCAGGCTGACCGGCGGCGCACCCTTCATCGCGCCATCCGCGAACAGGCCGGCTTGCGTCTGCCACAGCACATCCTGCGGCGGCACATCATCGGCGATCAGGCGGCGCAGCGCGGCGCGAAAGCCGTCCAGGTCGGCGCCGGGCGCCAGGCTGACAGGCGTCACCGAAACAGGCTCATCTGCTGCGGCACCAGCCGCTGGCGCAGGTCGGCCCGATCGGTCAGCCGCGCCGGTGAATGATCGTCGGTGATCAGGAACGGCAAGGCGCGTTTCAAGCCCGGCGACAGCCGCGCCACATCGGCCAGCCGCAACCGGGCATGACGGCGCATCTGCACGATGCGGTCCACCGCCCGCGCGCCCAGGCCCGGCACGCGCAACAGCATCTCGCGCGGGCCGCTATTCACGTCCACTGGGAAACCGTCACGGTGTTTCAGCGCCCAGGCCAGCTTGGGATCGACCTCCAGATCCAGCATGCCGTCGGTGCCGCCCGCCGCGATCTCCTCCACGCGAAAACCGTAATAGCGCAGCAACCAGTCGGCCTGGTACAGCCGGTTCTCGCGCAGCAGCGGTGGCGGCTTGGCGGCCAGCAGCGCGCTGGCATCGGGGATTGGACTGAAGGCGGAATAATAGACCCGCCGCAGCTTGTAATCGCCATACATCACCGCGCTGGAGGCCAGCACGGTTTCGTCCGTGGCGTCGTCGGCGCCCACGATCACCTGCGTGCTCTGCCCTGCGGGCGAGAAGCGGCGGCGCTCTTCCTTGGCCTCGATGATCCGCTCCTTCATCTGCGCCATCGCGCCGATGATGGTGCCGGTGTTCTTTTCGGGCGCCAGGGTCTTCAGACTCTCGGCCTTGGGCAGTTCCAGGTTGATGGACATGCGGTCGGCATAAAGCCCCGCCTGCTCGATCAGCCAGGGGCTCGCCTCGGGGATGGATTTGAGATGGATGTAACCGGCAAATCCCTGGTCGCGCAGCGCCTTGGCGACGCGCATCAACTGCTCCATCGTGTAATCGGGCGATTTGATGATGCCCGAGGACAGGAAC
>JAEZBK010000298.1 GCA_023427355.1 Pseudomonadota bacterium | reverse complement strand
CCATCAGCCTGCTGGACGGCTTTCACGCCATTGAACTGGCTGTCGAAGGTGGCCGCGTCATCGGGCTGTTCGCGCGGTGCGGCAATGGCGCTGGAACCAGGCTGGTTCTCTTCCGCGCCCGGGCTGTAATCCTGGCCACGGGCGGGCTGGGTGCACTGTATGCCATCACCACCAATCCCCCCGAAGCGCGGGGCGAAGGCCTTGGCATGGCGGCGCGCGCAGGCGCGCTGGTGGCGGATGCGGAATTCGTGCAGTTCCATCCCACCGCCATCGCGGTGGGACGCGACCCCGCCCCCCTGGCGACCGAAGCGTTGCGTGGCGAAGGCGCCACGTTGATCGACGAACAGGGTCGCCGTTTCGTCGCGGCTGTCCACCCGGACGCAGAACTGGGCCCGCGTGACGTGGTGGCGCGCGCCATCCATCGCCACATTGCCGGTGGCCACAAGGTCTTCCTGGATTGCCGCGACGCAATCGGCGCAGCTTTCGCCGAACGTTTTCCCACCGTCTTCGCGGCCTGCCAGGAGGCCGGCATCGATCCCGCTGTGCAACCCATTCCCGTGGCGCCCGCCGCGCATTACCACATGGGCGGCATCGCCAGCGATGCGCAGGGCCGTTCATCGCTGGAAGGGCTTTGGGTGGTGGGGGAATGCGCCGCCACCGGCCTGCATGGCGCCAACCGGCTCGCGTCGAACTCCCTGCTGGAAGGCCTTGTGTTCGGCGCGCGTGTCGCCGACGACGTCCGCGACGTGCTTCGCACGGGCGAGAGCCGCGCGATGCCCCGCGCGCCACAGCTTGCCGCCCTGCACTTGCCGCCCCGCCTGTTGCGCGAGGCCATGAGCCTCAATGTGGGGCTTGAGCGCGATGCTGCCGGCCTTTCGCGCGCGCTGGACGTCATTGGACGCATCGAGAAGGCTGGCAATGGCGACCCGGCCCTGCTCAACATGACCGCCGCGGCGCGACTGGTGACGGCCGCCGCGCTGGCACGGCAGGAATCGCGTGGCGGCCATTGGCGCAGCGATTTCCCGCGCACCGACATGCAAGGCCAGCGCAGCCTTCTGACACTGGCGGCGGCGGAGGCTATCGCCCTGCCAGCAGAGCGGCGCATCGTTGTCTAGGATTATGGACCGTTGACCGACACCGCCTTCACCCGTCCGCCGCCTGACCTGCTGGTCGAACCCCTGGTGCGCGCGGCGCTAGAGGAAGATCTGGGCCGCGCAGGCGACATCACAAGCGCGCTCACCATTGCCCAGGGCACCCAATCGGAGGCGCGCATCGCGGCCCGAAAGCCCGGCGTCATCGCCGGCCTGCTGTGCGCCCGTCTGGCGTTCCGGCTGGTGGATCCGGCCTTGCGCTTCGCGGCTTCAGCCGCCGATGGCGATCGGGTGGAGGCAGGCGCCGTGTTGGCGACCATCACCGGCGAGGCCCGTTCCATCCTGACCGGCGAGCGCGTTGCGCTGAATTTCCTGGGCCATCTATCGGGCGTCGCCACGGCGACGGCTGCGCTGGTGGCCGCCGTGGAAGGCACGAACGCGCGCATCGTGTGCACCCGCAAGACCCTGCACGGCCTGCGCTTGCTGCAGAAATATGCCGTGCGTTGCGGTGGCGGTTTCAATCACCGTTTTGGCCTGGATGACGCGGTGCTGGTGAAGGACAATCACATCGCCGCGGCCGGCGGCATCGGCCCGGCGCTGTCGCGCCTGCGCGCGGGTCTGGGCCACATGGTCAAGATCGAGGTCGAGGTGGATACGCTCGATCAGTTGGAGGAGGCACTGTCGCTGGGCGTGGATGGCGTCCTGCTGGACAACATGCAGCCCGACATTCTGCGGCAGGCCGTGGCGCTGGCGGCAGGACGCGCCACGCTGGAAGCATCCGGGAACGTCACCTTGGCGACGGTGCAGGCAATCGCACAGAGCGGCGTGGACTATATCAGCGCCGGGGCGATCACGCATTCCGCCGCCAACCTGGATCTGGGCCTGGACTTCTAGCTGTCGTTCGCGCGGCCCGGACCGCCGCGATAGAAGACATGATTGCCGATCTGGGTCGTGCGCTGGAGCGTGGCCGCCCATTCCGGCTCCACCGAAATGGCGTGGAAATTGGTGGCGCCGCCCGTGGCGTTGGCCAGGCGCACTTCGCCGGTGAGGATGCGGGCCGCAAGATTCTCGGCCTGCCGCCAGGCCGGCATGTCCTTGGGGCGGGCCTTGTCGCCATTGCACGCAAAGGAGAACTGGCAGCTGGCGCGCTTGGAGCCCTCATAGACCACGGCGCAGATGGATTGGCCGTAATTGCCGTTGCGCATGCGGGAGAAGACCACTTCGGCGATGGCCTTCTGGCCGCCGGCGCCCTCGCCGCGGGCTTCGTAATAAATGACCTCCGACAGACAGCGATGCTCGGCGATCAGGCGCGATTGCGGCGTGTCCGCCGGCAGCGCAGAAGCGGCGGGCGCCGCCATGGCGACGGGCGCCACCGGTTTGTCCGTGGACGGACGATAGCTGATGGAGGCGCCGAGCGCCGCGCTGGCCGTGGCGATGATGATCGCCATCGCAGCCACCAGGGCGCGGTCGGACCGCGCCAATGCGTCGTTCTTTCTGCGGGTCATTTGGATTCGTCGAACTCGTTTCGGTCTTAGTTTCGCTTCGTCTATCTGGCTTGGTCTATTTCGCGCTTGCGCTTCGTGTGCCGCGTTGATCCGGCTTGTGTCGCAGTTGCTATTTCAATCAGGCTGCTTCGATGTCGCTAGTCCTCAAGATGTTCCGAATGGTTCCAGCACCGGGGCGGCTTTTGCCAAGCAGACGCAGAATCGTCAAATAAATTTTTCGCATGAACAGACGGAACGATTTCGCATGCAAAAAAAACCCAGCATTTCCCGGGCTTTCTGGGACGAAAACACAATTTCGCCTATTTTCTAATCGCTGCCTGTGCTGCGGCAAGACGTGCAACCGGCACGCGAAATGGTGAACAGGAGACGTAATCGAGACCCGAGTCGTGACAGAAGTAAATCGACTCCGGATCGCCGCCATGTTCACCGCAGATACCGAGTTTGATGTCGCTGCGCGTCGTGCGGCCACGTTCGACGGCGATCTTAATCAGTGCGCCGACGCCATTGCGATCAAGTGACACGAAGGGATCGCGCGCCAGCAAACCCTTGGCGACATACTCATTCAGGAAAGGCGCCGCATCATCGCGCGAAACACCCAGCGTCGTCTGCGTCAGATCGTTGGTACCGAAGGAGAAGAATGCTGCCGTCTGCGCGATCTCGTCCGCGCACAGGGCGGCGCGCGGCAGTTCGATCATCGTCCCGACCCTGTAATCCGGGCACTTTCCCCGCGTGCGGACAATTTCCTGCGCCACGGCGTCAATCCGGCCCTTGAGAAGATCCAGTTCACTCCTGAACCCGACCAACGGGACCATGATTTCCAGCGGCGACAATGCCACCCCCTCTGCCGAAACGGCCAGGGCGGCTTCGAAAATCGCCCGCGCCTGCATCTCGTAGATTTCGGGATAGGTGACGCCCAGGCGGCAACCGCGGTGCCCCAGCATGGGATTGGCTTCGTGCAGCGCGATGGCGCGGGCGCGCAACTTCGCGGGCGAGGTCCCGGCGGCGCGGGCGACATCCAGGATTTCCTCTTCCTTCTGCGGCAGGAATTCGTGCAGCGGCGGATCGAGCAGGCGAATGGTGACAGGAAGCCCCGCCATCACGCGGAAAAGCTTTTCGAAATCGGCGCGCTGCATCGGCAACAGCTTCGCCAGCGCTGCTTCGCGTGCGTCTTTTTCCTCGGCCAGGATCATTTGGCGCACCGCCAGGATGCGCTCCTGCTCGAAGAACATATGCTCGGTGCGGCACAGGCCGATGCCTTCGGCGCCAAACTTGCGCGCCATCGCGGCATCGGCCTCGGTATCGGCATTGGCGCGCACCTGGAGCCGCCGCGCCGCATCGGCCCATCCCATCAGGGTGGCGAAATCGCCCGTCAGCTCCGGCTGGCGCATTTTCACCGCGCCCAGGAAGACCTGTCCGGCCGCGCCATCAATCGTGACAATGTCGCCGCGCTTCACCGTCACGCCGCCGGTCGTCATCACGCCGGCCGCAATATCTATACGCAATGTGCCCGCACCACAGACACAGGGCCTGCCCATGCCGCGCGCCACGACGGCGGCGTGGCTGGTCATGCCGCCCCGGGCGGTGAC
>JAEZBK010000217.1 GCA_023427355.1 Pseudomonadota bacterium | reverse complement strand
GTCTTCATGTCTCCCAGGTGCGTCCCATGCCAAGCGTGTCCGGCACCGTTGCGGATGCCAGGCTTGCACAGGTTCTGGCCGGCGCGCGCACCGAATTTGAAAAGCGGCAGAAGGCAAGTGCGCCGGTGCTCGGCCACCGTGCCATCTTTGGCATCATGCCGGACTGGAACCCTGCCGAAATCATCGGCACGGCGCCGCGTCGTCTGGCCTTGGACCTGTACCGCGACCTGATCACGGACGGGACCTGGGCGCAGCAGCGCGCGCAGTTCGGCTATCGCGACCTTGGTGAATGCGCATTGCTGGCGGATTTTGCGGGGCGGCCCTTCGTGGATGTGCGCGCCAGCCTGACGTCTTTCGTGCCCGCATCGCTGCCCGATAGCCTGGCGACACGGCTGGTGGATCATTACCTGGATCACCTGGCCGCCAATCCCCAGTTCCATGACAAGCTGGAATTCGAAGTGGCGATCACCTGCCTGGCCCCCGATTTTCCCCGTCACGCATCAAGGCTGGCGGACGCAGGTTTCACGCAGGATGAAATCGGGCAATTGCAGTCGGCCCTGATGCAGGTCACGTGCAATGCCTGGCAATGGGTTGCAAGGGCGGAAGGTGCGCTGCGGGGGCTTGAGAAGGCGGTGACCGGCAGCACGCCCGGACAGCGCGTGCGCGCGTTGCTGGACGGCTGCCGTGCGCATGGAACGCTTCCCTTTGCGCACCTGGCCCGTTGCGGCTTTGTTGCCACCACGATCCTGCGCGGGCTGGTGCAGCAGGGTGCGCTGCTTGCGGAGCAGCAGGAGGCTTTCCTGGCCTCGCTGGTTACGGTGGCGCGGCAACTGGTGCGGGATGCCGAGGCGGTGGCGGCTGGAACCAAGCCATGGAGCGCGTTCGTGGACGCCTATGGGCATCTGCGGCCAGACACCTATGAGATCACCGCGCCGCGCTATGACCGCAACGTGGAAAAATTCCTGAGGCCGCTGGCGCGTATTTCGGGTTCGGCATCGGCATCGCCGGCTTCCTCCTTTCGGTGGCCCCAGAATGCCGCGAAGGCCATTTCGGAGTCGCTGGCCGGACTGGGCCTGCCCAGCAACGTGGCCGCATTTGAAGGATTTGCGCGACGGGCCATTGAAGGGCGCGAGCGGGGGAAGTTTCTCTTTACCCGGCTTCTCAGCGACGTGCTGGAAGAGATCGCGCAGTGGGGCGAAAGCGCCGGCATCAGCCGCGAACAGCTTTCGCATGCCGGGTTGCACGACATACTGGCGGCCATGGACGGCACCTTGCCGGTCGCGGACCTGCGAACCCGCAGTGAAGCGCAGGCGCGCGATCATGCCCTGTCGCTGGCGGTGGAGCTGCCCGCCCTGCTGCTGGCCGCCGGGGATTTCCATGTCTTTACGGAATCCGTCAGCCAGCCCAGTTTCGTCGGACACGAGGACTGCCTGGCCGACTGCATTCTGATCACGGGCGACGCGCCACCGCCGCGCGAGGCGCTTGCCGGGCGGATTATCCTGGTGGAACGGGCCGATCCCGGCTGGGACTGGCTGTTCGGATGTGGCATCGCCGGACTGGTCACGGCGTTTGGCGGCGCCAATTCGCACATCGTGGTGCGCGCCGCAGAGCTTTCGCTGCCGTCGGCCATTGGCATTGGCGAGCATCGCCTCCGCGAATTGTCGGGTGCACGCAGGATGCGCATCGCGCCCCGGGCGCGCATCCTGGAAGCCATTGCATGATGCGTATCGGCGTCACCCAGCGTGTGGATGTGAACGCCCAGACAGGGGAACGGCGTGATGCGCTGGACCAGCACTGGACGGTTTTCCTGGAAGCCGTCGGATTGCTGCCCATGCCATTGCCCAATCGCAGCCCCGATCCTGCCGGGTTGCCGGCGCTGCTGGAACTTGACGGTGTGTTGCTGACTGGCGGCAATGACCTGGCGCACATGCCGGGTGCACGCATGGCTGCGCCGGAGCGCGATGCACTGGAGACGGCCCTGGTCAAGGCGGCGCGTGCTGCTGGCCTGCCGGTTCTGGGTGTCTGCCGTGGCGCACAGATGCTGAACCATCTGTGTGGCGGCGATGTCGTGGCCATGGCCGGGCACGTGGTGCCACGGCATCGCGTGATACCGCTGCGCGATGCGGGCCCCGTTCTCGATACGCCTTTCGAGGTGGCGAGCTATCACGACCATGGCATTGCGCCCGCAGGCCTGGGACAGGGATTGCGGCCCCTGGCACAGGCGGATGATGGTTCGATCGAGGCCTTCCGCGACGGCGCTGGCCTGCTGGCGGGCATATTGTGGCATCCGGAGCGCGAAGCGCCATTCCGGACGCAGGACATTGACCTGTTCCGGCGGTTCTTCGGGCGGCAGCCATGGTGAAGGCCATTCTTCTGGCGGCGGGGCAGGGCACGCGGCTTCAGCCACATACGCTTGATCGTCCCAAGGCGATGGTATCGCTGTCGGGCGTGCCCATGATCGAGCGGCAATGCCGGGTGCTGGAAAGGGCCGGGATCACGGATCGCGTCATCGTGGGTGGGTATCGGGCCGACCGGATCGCGCCGGGGCTTGGCCGGGTTGTCGTCAATCCCGCCTTTGAAACCACCAACATGGTTGCCAGCCTGATGGCGGCAAGGGCGCAGATGGACGGCAAGGACGACATCCTGGTCTGCTATGCCGACATTGTCTATGAACCGCGCGTGCTGGAAAGCGTGCTGGCGGGCGCGGGTGAGATTGCCGTGGCGGTGGACCGGCAATGGCGCCGCTTGTGGGCGCTGCGCATGGATGATCCGTTGCGCGATGCGGAAACCATGCGTTTGAAAGACGGCCAGATCCGCGAGCTGGGCAAGAAGCCGCGATCCTATGACGAGGTCGAGGGCCAGTATATCGGGCTGTTTCGCATCCGTGCCGACCAGGTTGCGCGTCTCCTGGCCTTTCATGACGCTCTTGATCGGGGCGCGCGCTATGACGGCAAGGATTTTGGCAACATGTATGCCACCAGCTTCCTGCAGGCGCTGATTGATTCAGGCTGGGATGTTCAGGCAGCGTTTATCGAGAATGGCTGGCTGGAAGTGGACACTGCCGACCATCTTGCGCTGTATTAGCGCATGGAGACGTCCGGGGAACTTCGGACCTATTGCGATCTGGCGCAGACATGATTGCGCGCCTCTGGTCGCAATGGTCGCAGGCCCAGGCCTATTTGGCGCTGCCGCAGGATGCACGCGGCATTACCTTCTACAGCGAAGGCGCGGCATACTGGCCGCACCTGCGGCCATTGTTGCTGCAGCTGCTGGGGCAGGGCGCGAAGATCGCCTATCTCTGTGCCGACCGTTCCGATCCCGCCTACGCGCTGGATGTGCCGGGCCTGAGCCGGTTCGTTGTCGGTGAGAGATCGGTGCGCACCTACCTGTTTCGGGTCATGGAGCCGACCGTGATGGTGATGACCATGCCCGACCTGGAAACCTGTTATCCCAAGCGGTCTGTCCATGCCGTGCATTACGTCTATGTGCATCACGCAATCGTCAGCACGCACATGATCTATCGCCAGGGCGCCTTCGACCATTTCGACACCATGTTCTGTGCCGGGCCGCATCACGTGGCGGAAGTGCGGCGCCGCGAAACGTTGCAGGCTTTGCCGCCCAGAAACCTGGTGGAGTATGGCTATCCCCGTCTGGACGAGTTGCGCGCCGCGCCGCCATCCCCGCCCTTGCCGGGCCATGTTCTGGTTGCGCCGTCCTGGGGGCCCCAGGGCATGATCGAGCGGGATGCGCGGCCGCTGCTGGATTCGCTGCTGTCGGCAGGTCTGCATGTGACGCTGCGGCCGCATCCGCAAACCCTGCGCCTTGCGCGCGCCAGATGGGATTCACTTGTGCAGCATTATGCAGCCCATCCCAACCTTGTCCTGGATACCGACATGAGCAGCCGCAAGGCGCTGGTGGAGGCCGAGGTGATGGTCAGCGACTGGTCTGGCGCGGCGCTGGAATTTGCCTTCGGCATGGAACGCCCAGTGCTGTTCCTTGATGGGCCGCGCAAGGTCAACAATCCCCATTACGAGGCGCTGGGCATTGTGCCACTGGAGGCGGCGATCCGGCCGCGCATTGGCATGTTGCTGGCCCCGGAAAACATTGCCATGGCCGGTGCAGCGGTTCGCGCGCTGGCGGCGGATGCCGGACGCTGGGCGCAGGCCATTGGGGCGGAGCGTGAAAAGTCCGTGTTCAATCCCGGCCGCAGTGCGCAGATTGGCGCCAGCGCGATCATCGCGCTTAGCCGACAGGTGCAGGCGGGGGCATGACCGAAGCGCTGCCGATACTGCGTCGCCTGCTGCTGCAAACCGGGCATCGGGATGAATTGCTGCAACGGGTGGCGCAAGCCGGGGTGCTGGATGCTGCGGCCGAAGACGCGCTGGTGGACCTGACGCGCGCGATTGACGTGCGCAAGAAGCTGGATACGCAACAGGATCCCCTGGCGCTGGCAGCCATTTTCCTGCTTTCGGCTGAACAGGCCGGGATGCGAGGGGATCGGCCACTTGCGCTCAAGCGCCTGAACACCGCCCTGAAGGCGCAGGCCATGAGCGCCGTGCCGGACCAGCCGCTGCACCAGGCGCTGTCATCGGCTCTTGATCGCTTCTGCGCGAACGCTATCCCATGACGCTGCCGCTGACAGTCCTGCTGCATGAAGGGCCCATGGCGCGGGCCTATCTATCCGTGCTGCGCCATGCCGGCCTGTCACCCGGCCAGATCATCCTGATGGTCAAGTCTGTCAGTCCTTCGGGCCAGCCTGTTGCGCGCTGGTTGCCGGGCAGCCTGCGCCTGACGGCGGCGGCCAAGGCGCAGGACCTGCGCTACAATCACGCCGTGCGCGACATCGCGCTGCGGCATCCCAGACTCATTGATGCCATCCTGCGGGCGGTTGCTCCGCTCGATGTTCCGGCGGGATTTCAGAAGGACCTGCTGGACTGGAAGCCGGCCGATACGCCGGTGCGCCGCGTGCTTGTCAACGGCTATGGCGATCCTGCGCTGGCGCAGGCCATCGGCGCGGATGCCGGGCTGGTGCTGTTCACGGGCGGCGGCATCGTGCCCCGTTCGCTGCTTGATCTTCCGGGCACGACCCTGTTGCACGTGCATCCGGGTGTCCTGCCGCATGTGCGTGGTGCCGATGGCCTGTTATGGTCGCAACTGCTGCGGGGGCGTCCCGGCTGCTCCTGTTTTGCCATGGCGCCAGGCATTGATACGGGGCGGCTGCTGGCGGTGCGTGAGTTCGAGCCTGTCCGTGTCCGGCTCGATGAGCGGCCATCCGACGCGGTTCTTTACAGTGCGACCTACGCGGTGCTCGATCCCCTGCTTCGGGCCGTGGCGCTGCGGGACATCATCCGCCAGACAGATGGCCTGAAGAGGCTGGACTTCCGGGAGCAGGACTTGTCCGAGGGCATGACATTCCACTTCATGCATCCGGAGATGCGGCGCAAGGCGCTGGAAACGCTCTATCCGGGCTGATTTATCCTGCAATATTTCGTGTCTCGGTACGTTTGGCGCATCACACTAAAAGCGGGCCATGACCCAGCCCATCGCCTTCATTGACCTGCAAGCCCAGCGCCGCCGTCTTGGCGCGCCGCTCGAAGCCGCCATCAAGGCCGCTGTCGAAGGCGGACAATGGATCCTGGGGCCGCAGGTCACCCAGTTCGAAAAAGAGATCGCAGAGTGGGCTGGCGTGAAGCACGCCATTGCCTGCGCCAACGGCACCGATGCGCTGCTGCTGGTCCTGAAAGCCTGGGGCGTGGGCGCGGGCGATGCGGTGTTCGTGCCCGCCTTCACGTTTGCCGCCACCGGCGAAGTTGTGGCGCTGGCCGGTGCAACGCCGGTTTTCGTGGATGTTCTGCCTGACACCTTCAACATGGACCCGGCCAGCCTGGAAGCCGCCATCGCGCTGGTGAAGAAGAGCGGCGATCTGAAAGCCAGGGTGGTGATGCCGGTGGATTTGTTCGGCCAGCCCGCCGATTATCGCGCCCTGGAGCCGATCGCGCGACGCGAAGGCCTGAAGCTTTTCTGCGATACGGCGCAGGGGTTCGGCGGCCTTCTGGATGGCAAGCGCGCGGGCGCCATCGGCGATGCTGCCGCCACCAGCTTCTTTCCGGCCAAGCCGCTGGGCTGTTACGGCGATGGCGGTGCGATCTTCACCAATGACGATGACCTGAAGGCCCTGCTGCTGTCGCTGCGCATGCACGGGCAGGGGGCCGACCGCTATGAGCATGTCCATGTCGGATACAATTCGCGCCTCGACACCATCCAGGCGGCGATCCTGATCGAGAAGCTGAAAATCTTCCCGGACGAGATCGCGGCGCGCAACGCCGTGGCAAAGCGCTACAATGACGCCTTTGCGGCGGCGGGTCGCCTGGTCACGCCGCATGTGATCACTGGGGCGACCTCGACATGGGCGCAGTACACGCTGCAGGTGGGCGACCGCGCGAAATTCCAGGCCGACCTGAAAGCGGCAGGCGTCCCCACGGCGGTCTATTACCCGATCCCCCTGTCGCGGCAGAAGGCCTATGCCCACTTCCCGTCCGTGCCCACGCCGGTCAGTGAAGCATTGTCGGCGCGCGTGGTGAGCCTGCCGATGCATCCCTATATGGATGAAACGACGCAGGACCGCATCATCGCGGCCGTGCTGGCGAGCGTGGCGGGCTGATAATCAGCCCTTGCGGGCGGCGATGCTTTCCGGAACCTCGGTCAGCAGCGGCTTGCCTGCGAAGAAGGCCGCCAGATTGTCCATCGCCAGCTTGCCCATGGCGATGCGCGTCTCGGACGTGGCGCTGCCGACATGCGGGCTGAGCACGACATGCTCGATGCTGCGCAATGCCTCGGGCACCTTCGGCTCATGCTCGAAAACGTCCAGCGCCGCGCCGCCCAGCCGGCCATCCTGCAGCGCTGCAGTCAGTTCTGCTTCGTCCACCAGGCTGCCGCGCGCGATGTTGATCAGGATGCCCTTGGGACCCAGCGCCTCCAGCACGGCGCGGTTCACAATGTGCTTCGCATCCGGTCCCGCCGAGGCGGCCAGAACCAGGAAGTCATTCTCCTTAGCCAGTGTCAGGATATCCGGGATGTAGCGATAGGGCGTGTCGGCCTTGCGGCGGTTAGTATAGGAAATCTCCATGTCCATCGCGGCGGCGCGCCTGGCGATGGCGCCGCCGATGCGGCCCAGTCCCAGGATGCCGAGCTTCTTGCCCGCGACCTTGGTGCCAAGCGGCGAGGTCGGACCCTTCCAGCCGCCACCGCGCACCTCGCGGTCGCCGATGGCCAGGCGGCGTCCGGCCATGATCATCAGCGCCAGCGCAAGGTCGGCCGCATCGTCTGTCAGCACATCGGGCGTGTTGCTGATGCGGATGCCGCGTGCCACCGCGGCGGGAACGGCGATGGCGTCATAACCGACGCCGACATTGGCGATGAATTCCAGTTTCGGCAGCTGCGCCAGCAGCGCCTCGGTCGCGCCGTTGGTGCCGCTGGTGACAAGGGCGCGGACATTGCGCGCCTCTGCGGGGATGTCGCCGGACGTCGCGGCGGAATGGACGCGCCAGGAACGGGCAAGATCGTCGGCAAAGCCCGGCACCTGCAGGGTGCTGACGTTCAGGATATCTTCCATGGCGTGCTGTCTCCGGATGGCTGCCCGGATTTAGCCAGTCGGGCCGGATTCTTCAACCATGGCAGCGCGGGCGCGGGAGAGGGCGAACAGCCGGACCAGCAGGCTGGCATAGCCGCGCGCATCGTCTATGGCGCGGTGGGTATGCGGATGGTGCCCCAGCCAGCCTTGCGGATAGGCGCTGCATTCAATTTCCAGGACGGACATGCCCAGCATCGCCGCACCGAAAGAGCGCAGGCACAGTCCGATATGGCTGAACAGCCGATCGGCTTCATGCATGCCCTCGGTCACGCCGTGCGCGGTGTAGCGGCGCAGGTAATAGTGCATCCACATGGCATCGAAGTTCAGGGGGTGGGCGACGAAAACTGCCGGACCCGGGAACTGCTTTACCCAGTCCACAAAGGCGGGCATGACCTGTTCGGGCGGCTGCGGATCGTGGGTTGCCGCCGCATAGGCCTGTGGATGCTGGGCCCAGAAGTCCATGGTGCGTGGATCCTGCGTGGCACCGTCCAGCCGCTGCAACACGGCCTCGAATTCGCCCAGCACCGTGCCATCCGCCTGCATGGCGACCGAGGCAAAGGCCAGCATGGAATGCAGGCCCGGCGTTCCGCCATCGGCCTCGATGTCGGTGATGATATAGACGGTCGGCGCTTTGGCCATTCGGCTCTCCCCTGGCCGTTATACGGAGCCTGTGCCCCGCCTGCAAAGGGCCGGATCGCATGCTATAGCGGCGCTCATGGATGTCCGCCTATTCGATTTTGACCTGCCGGAAGATCGCATCGCCTTGCGACCGGCCAGCCCGCGTGACAGTGCGCGCCTGCTGGTGGTGCATGGCGATGGGCGGCTGGAGCATCGGCGCATGACGGACCTGCCGGATTACCTGTCGGCGGGGGATGCCATGGTGGTCAATGACACGCAGGTGATCGCGGCACGCCTGCATGGCCAGCGCCTGCGCGACACCGGCCCTGCGAAGATCGAGCTGCTGCTGCACCGCCGCCTGTCGCCCAGCCGCTTCGCGGTGCTGGCGCGGCCCGCGCGCAAGCTGGCGGTTGGCGATGCGCTTGTTTTTTGCGCGCTATCCGCAACCGTGGCGGCGCGCGGCGAGGACGGCCATGCCGAGATCGAGTTCGCACTGGCCGGCGCGGCGCTGGATGCCGCCATCGCAGCGGGAGGCGAGATGCCGCTGCCGCCCTATATCGCCGGCAAGCGCAAGACCGATGCGCGCGATGCCGCGGATTACCAGACCGCCTTTGCGCGCGTGGCGGGTTCGGTCGCGGCGCCAACCGCCGGGCTGCATTTCACGCCGTCGCTGCTGCAGGCCCTGGACCAGAAGGGCGTAACGCGCGAGGCGGTCACGCTGCATGTCGGGCTGGGCACCTTCCTGCCGGTGACGGCGCAGGACACGGCCACGCACCGGATGCATGCCGAAAGTGCGACGCTGGCGGCGGGAACCGCAGCGCGGCTCAATGCAGTGCATGATAAGGGCAAAAAAATCCTCGCCGTGGGCACCACGTCATTGCGCACCCTGGAAAGCGCCGCTGCGGCGGACGGCCGTCTGCAGGCCTATGATGGCGAGACGGACATCTTCATAACGCCGGGCTATCGCTTCCTGGCCGTGGACCGGCTTCTGACGAATTTTCACCTGCCGCGCTCGACCCTGTTCATGCTGGTGAGCGCGCTGATGGGGCTGGACGTGATGCGATCTGCCTATGCCCAGGCCATCGAAGGCGGCTATCGCTTCTATTCGTACGGCGATGCCTGCC
>JAEZBK010000080.1 GCA_023427355.1 Pseudomonadota bacterium | reverse complement strand
GTGACGCCCAGCACGACCAGGGTGAGCTTGACGCTGTACCAGAGCAGCAGCGGCAGGAAGACGAAGAGCGCCGGAAGATCCAGCAGCGTGCCCAGGAGCCGGCCGGTGAGGAATTCACGGATCTGCTGGCCCTGCTGCATATGCTTGGTGACCACGCCCGCGCGGGCCTGGTCGAAGAAGCTGATGGGCAGGTTCATCAGGTGGCGGAAGGTGGTCTGGGCCAGCCGGATGTCGATGCGGCTGGCGGCGGTGAGCACGAAATAGCCGCGCAGCGCGCTGAACAGGGCGTCGAACAGGATCGCCGCGATCACGCCGATGCCGATGACGACCAGGGTCGAAATGCTGAGATAGATCAGGACGCGGTCAATCACGATCTGGAAGAAGATCGGCACCGCCAGCGCCAGCACATGCATGGCCAGCGCCGCGCCCACCACATTGCGCAGCAGCGCGCGCTGCCGCCAGAACTCCGGCTTGAACCAGGCCAGGCCGAACTTGTTCGCCTGTTCGCCCGCCTTGTAGGTGCGCTTGAGCAGCACGACTTCGCCCGTCCAGTGGGCGAGGAACTTGTCCTTCTCGATGGCGAAGAGATTGGCCTCGGGCACCAGCGGATTGAACAGCATGACCTGTTCGGGTTCGCCCTGCTTGCGCGCGGCGTCGCCCACCTTGACCACCACGAACCAGGCGCCGGTATCGAGGCGCACCAGGAACGGCGTGAGTTTCTGGGAGCGGGAGACTTCCTTCCAGTTCGACTTGTGCAGCGCCGCCTTGAGGCCTTCGGCGCGGGCGATGCGCACCAGGTCGCGGCCGTCCAGCTCCTTGTCGCCGGCATAGAGGTGCTGCAGCCGCGTCAGGCTCCAGTCCAGGCCCATGTGACGCGCCACCGAAGCCAGTGCGCGCAAGCCGCTCTGCGGACCGGGCGCGGGCTTTTCCGGCGCGTCCGGTGACGGCTCACCCGGCTCGGTCTTGGCGGCCTGGGGGTTTTGGGTGCGCTTGCCGAACATCAGGGGCCTTACGGAAAGGGCGGCTTGAGGGGCGCGGACGGCGGCACGGGTTCAGGCGCGCGGGGCGGTTCCGGGGGCGGCGGCGCTTGTGGACGCGGCGCCGCTTGCGCAGCCGGGGCTTGCGGAACGGGCTGTGCGGCAGGGCGGGCGCCCTGTTGCTGGCGGGCCTGGCTGATGGCCCGCACCGCTTCGACCACTTTCTCGGACGAACGCAGGAAACCATCCATGCCCATCACCACGCGATGGCTCAAAACAGGACGGGGCTGGCCATTGGCGTCGGTTTCGCTGGGCGAATAGGAATAGAGGTCCAGGCGGACAATGCCCTCGATGACCGAAATACGGCCGATTCCATCGCAGTAAATCTGTTGTTCCATGGCAGCCTTCCGTCCCGGAACGGGACATTTGCGATATGAACGGTTCAAAAGCCGGGCCACGGGCCCCGGCGAACCGCGCCATGGTCCTAATAGAGCGAGCCGCGCGGCTGGGTGACTCTAGAACCCAGCGGCACTGCCGGGAAGGTCTGGGCGAGGAAACTTATCACCTTCTCCATCGCAACACGTTGCGTGTCGGCATCGGGCACGCCGTTGCGCGAGAAATTGTGTCCCACACCGGGATAGGTGATGAGTTCGGCCGGAACATTCGCCTGTCGCAACGCATCATGCAGCTTCTGCGACTGGGCCGCCGGGATCACGGTGTCGGCTTCGCCATGCTGGATCAGGAAGGCGGGGCTTGAACCGGTGATGAAGGCCAGGGGACTGGCCAGGCGCGCCACCATGGGCGGACAGCTTGCCGGTTCGCAGCCCAGATAGCCGCCTTCATCGGAGGATGGCGGCGCCTGGAAGCCCTGCTCCACCGGCTTGAAGCCATTGGCGTCCGCACCACCCTTGTTGTCGGCGGACAGGGTCTGCAGGTCGCTGGCGCCATACCAGTCAATCACCGCCTGGACGCAGACCGACGGCACTTCGCCGGTATCGGCGCGCCGGGCCTGCGGATCGAAACTGGCGACACCGCAGGTCACCCCCGCCAGCGCCGCAAGCTGGCCGCCCGCGCCATCGCCCCACAGCGCGACGCGCGTGGTGTCTATGCCCAGGCCCTCCTGTGCGCGCAGCCAGCGGATGGCGGTCTTCACGTCATGCACCGCGGCGGGAAAGCGTGCCTCCCCGGAAAGGCGATAGCTGACCGAGGCCACCACGTATCCCTGGGCCGCCAGCATCGCCAGCTCGCGCGGAAAATCGGTGAAGCCCGCCGCCTGGCGCTTGTCGCCGCCATTCCAGCCGCCACCATGCACGAACACAACAAGCGGAAGCCCGGTGCTGCGGACGCCGGGATGATAGAGATCCAGCGTCAGGGGGCGATAGCCGCGCGGCCGGTCATAGACGAGATCGAAAACGCCGCTGACACCGCCGGGGAAGGCGATGCGCTGCGGACCATAGCTGGCCTGTGCCGGGATGGGCGTGGGCGCGGGCGGCGGGGATGGCGCTTGCGGCAGCGGCTGGGTTTGGCGCGGCGTATCCAGCGACGGCGTCAGGCGCAGCGCGGCGCCGGGCGCATCCTGGCCCTGCGCGCCTGCTGCAAGCAGCAGGACAAGGCCAAACGCCGGTAGTGCCGCCCTGGAAAACCGCATGTCGTGTCCTTGCCGCGCACAGGCCTTAAAGGCCCTGCGAATCAGGAAAATACTATGTTTTCCGAAGGGGTTCTAACCCGCCCCCCGGCGGCGCTTGCCGCCCGGCACGGGACGGCGCATATACGCCCCATCGCACAACCAGACGGCGTCAACGCCGGATACCGGGCGGAAATGCCGACCATGAATGCACCCCATTCCAATCCCGCCGAACGCCTGCGCCAGGGCCATGCCCTGCAGCTTCAGGGCAAGCTGGCCGAGGCCGGCGCCCTTTATCGCGAAGTGCTGGAGGCCGATCCGCGCAATGCGCCCGCGCTGCACCTGATGGGCGTGCTGGTGATGCAGTCGGGGCAGATCGCGCCGGGGCTGGACCTGATCCGCCAGGCGCTGGCGATCC
Organism: Pseudomonadota bacterium; assembly: GCA_023427355.1. GTDB lineage: Bacteria > Pseudomonadota > Alphaproteobacteria > Micropepsales > Micropepsaceae > Rhizomicrobium. Next base: position 8,770 of record JAEZBK010000080.1, on the reverse strand, counting down.
TGCCGGGCTTTGCCCCCGCGCATGACAATCTGGGCAAGGGGCTGGAGCAGCTTGGCCAGCATGAAGAGGCGCTGGCCAGTTTCGGCCGCGTCATCGCGCTGGCGCCGGGCCATGCCGAAGGATATGGCAACCGTGGCCGCGTGCTGGAGCGGCTGGGCCGGTTCGACGAAGCGCTGAAGGATTTCGACAAGGCGCTGTCGCTGAAGGGCGATCCGGAATATGCGCTGAATCGCGGCGCGGTCCTGCTGCAGATGGATCGCAACGAGGAGGCGCTGGCCGCCTTCGACAAATCCATCGCCATGGGACTGACCCATCCGCTGGGCCGCTTCAACCGCGGCGTGGTGCTGATGCGGCTGGAGCGGAACGCGGAGGCCCTGGCCGCCTTCGACGACGCCATCGCCCGCCAGCCCGAATATGCCGATGCCTATGTCAATCGCGGCCTTGTGCTGGAAACGATGGGCCGCAACGAAGACGCGCTGGCCAGCTTCGAGGAAGCCATCGCCATCCATCCCGACCAGCAGGAAGCCTATCTCAATCGCGGCGCGCTTCTGGACAAGCTGGGGCGCCCGGGCGAGGCCATCGCCGCCTATGACGCCCTGCTGGCGCGCTGGCCGGGCGATGCCATCGCCTATAACAACCGTGGCAGCGCGCACAAGACGCTGGATGCGCTGGAAAAGGCGGTGGCGGATTTCGACCGCGCCATCGCGCTGGCGCCCGGCAATACCAACTTCCACGACAATCGCGGCAACACGCTGCAGGCGCTGGGCCGCCTGGACATGGCGGCGCAGGCCTATGACACGGCGCTGGCGCTCGATCCGGTGGCGCAGCGCCCGGCCTTCAGCAAGGCGACCTTGCTGCTGCTGCAAGGACACATGGCGGCCGGGTGGCCTTTGTATGAATCGCGTCCGCGGCACATGATCCTTTCCGGCGTGGAAGACGCCAAGGCCTGGCGCGACCCCGCCCAGCCGATCGCCGGCAAGACGGTGCTTCTTTATGACGAGCAGGGCATTGGCGACGCCATCCAGTTCGTGCGGTTCGCCCAGGCCGTGCGCGCGAAGGGCGCCACGCCGGTTCTGATGGTGCGCCCGTCGCTGGTGAGCCTGTTCAAGGGCCTGACGGCGAAGGCCGAGGTGGTGGCGCTCAGCGATGCGCCGCCCGCCCATGACCTGCATGCGGCGCTGAACAGCCTGCCGTATCTTTTGGGCGTGGACGGTGCGGTGGGCATGGATGCGCCCTACCTGGAAGCCGATGCCGGCAAGATTGCCGCCTGGAAGAAGACGATCGACGCCAGGGACCTGCGCATCGGCATCGTGTGGCAGGGCAAGACCGGGCGCACCGCGGACGCCCAGCGTTCCTTCCCGCTGGCGGCGCTGGCGCCGCTGGCGAAGGTGCCCCGCGTGCGGCTGATCTCGCTGCAGAAGGGTGAAGGCGAGGAGCAGCTTGAAAAGCTGCCCGCGGGCATGACGGTGGAAACGCTGGGATCGGACTTCGATGGCGGCTCCGACGCGCTGGTGGATGCGGCGGCGGCGATGCAGTCGCTCGACCTGGTCGTCACCTGCGATACCGCGATCGCGCATCTGGCCGGTGCGATGGGCCGCCCCTGCTGGGTTGCCTTGAAGCAGGTGCCCGAATGGCGCTGGCAAATGGGCCGCAGCGACACGCCCTGGTATCCGAGCCTTACGCTTTTCCGGCAAGGCGCACGCGGCGACTGGAATGGCGTCTTCGCCGCCATGGCGGACGCGCTGGCGCAGCAGACGCGATAGGCCTTCGCACGCGCGAGAGTTGGACGCTGCAAACGGTTCAGGGCGCGACGCGTCTTGGGCACTCCCTCCGCCTATGCTAACGCTCCTGTAACAGAGCCGGGACACATCGGCTTGCGCAGGGGAGAAGCTTCATGCGTTGCCTTCGTCTGTTCGCCGTCATGCTGGCGCTTCTGGCCGGCGCCACCGCGCCGGCCCTTGCCGAGAGCGGCTATGACCTGTGGCTGCGCTACCTGCCCGTCGAAGCGTCCGCGCGCGCGCCGTACCTGGGCGGGGCCCGCACCCTGGTGGGCGGCAATGCCTCGCCCACGCTGGATGCGGCGCGTGACGAGCTGGTGCGCGGCCTGTCCGGGCTTTTGGGACGGCCGCAGGCCACCGGCGCTGCTGTGGCGGCTGGCGCGCTGATCTATGGCACGCCCGCCTCGTCTTCGATCATCGCGGGACTGAAGCTCGACCTGACGGCCGCGGGCGAAGAAGGCTATGTCATTCGCAGCGTGACGGTGGACGGCCAACCCGCCACGGTGATCGCCGCCAACAGCGACAAGGGCGTGCTCTATGGCGCCTTCGCCTATCTGCGGCGGATCCAGATGCGCCAGCCGGTGACGGACCTGTCCATCACCAGCGCGCCCAAGCACAAGGTGCGGGTGCTCAATCACTGGGACAACCTCAATCGCACGGTGGAGCGCGGCTATGCCGGCCTGTCGCTGTGGAACTGGAACCAGCTGCCCCAGGTGGACAAGCGCATCGTGGATTATGCCCGCGCCAATGCCTCGCTGGGGCTGAACGGCACCGTGCTGAACAACGTCAATTCGGACCTGCGCATCTTCCGCCCCGAATACATGACCAAGGTGGCGGCGCTGGCTGACGCGATGCGGCCCTATGGCATCAAGGTGTATCTTTCCATCCTGTCTTCCGCGCCGATCCAGGTGGGCGGGCTGAAGACCGCCGATCCCCTCGATCCGCAGGTGATCCAGTGGTGGAAGGAGGAAGCCGACCGCATCTACAAGCGGATTCCCGATTTCGGCGGCTTCCTGGTCAAGGCCAACTCCGAGGGCATGCCCGGCCCGCAGGATTACGGCCGCACCCAGGCGCAGGGCGCGCATGTGATGGCGCAGGCGGTCAAGCCGCATGGCGGCATCGTGATGTGGCGCGCCTTCGTCTATGCGCCGGAGAACAGGGACGACCGCGCCAAGCAGGCCCATGCCGAGTTCCTGCCGATTGACGGGGCGTTCGATGACAATGTGCTGGTGCAGATCAAGAACGGGCCGCTGGACTTCCAGCCACGCGAGCCGTTCAGCCCGCTGTTCGGCGCCTTGCCCAGGACCAATGCGATGATGGAGTTCCAGATCACCAAGGAGTATCTGGGGTTCGCCACGCACCTGGTCTATCTGGGGCCGATGTGGGAGGAAACGCTGAAGGCCGACACCTTCGCGCGCGGCCCCGGCTCCACCGTCGCCCGCGTGGTCAATGGCGAGCTTTTCAACCACAGCCTGACCGGCATGGCCGGCGTCGCCAATGCCGGCACCAGCGACAACTGGACCGGCTCCATCTTCAACCAGGCCAATTGGTATGCCTTTGGCCGCATGGCCTGGGATTCGGATCTGACGGCACGCGCCATCGCGGAGGAATGGGCGAAGATGACCTTCTCCAGCAACGCCGCAACGGTGCGCACAATCGTGACCCTGATGATGGGCTCGCACCAGACGGTGGTGGATTACATGATGCCCCTGGGCCTCAACATGATCTTCGGCCATGGCACCCATTATGGGCCGGGGCCATGGGACGAGATTTCCAGCCGGCCCGACTGGCGCGCGCCCTATTATCACAAGGCCGATGACAAGGGTGTGGGCTTCGACCGCACCGACAGCGGCAGCGACGCGGCGGCGCAGTATTTCCCGCAGGCGCGGCTGCGCTTCACCGACCGCAACAACCTGGACTACCTGCTCTGGTTCCACCATGTCGGCTGGACCGAACGCGTCGCCACCGGGCGGACCCTGTGGGACGAGCTGGTGCACCGCTATACCCAGGGCGTGAACGACGTGAAGCAGATGCGCCGCACCTGGGAATCCCTGCGTGGGCGCGTGGACGCCGAACGCTTCGCGATCACCGCGCGCTATCTGGCGATCCAGGAAGCGGAGGCGCAGTGGTGGCGCGACGCCTGCCTGGCGTACTTCCAGAGCTTCTCGAAATTGCCCTATCCCAAGGGGTTTGCCCCGCCCGCCCACAGCCTGGACTATTACAAGGGCCTGAGTGCGGAGAAAAACCTGGACGCGCCCTTGGCCGCAGGCCTGCCGCGCTGACCGCAAGGAAAAAGGCCCGGCAAGCGCCGGGCCTTTTTTGATGCGAGAACGGATTCTCAGATGTTCGCCAGGCGCTGGCTGGTGCCGCCGAAGCTGTCCACCTTCATCCCATAGCGATCCATCAGCGACAGATAGAGGCTTTGCATGCGGCGGTTCTCGTCGCCGCTCTTGAGATAGTCGAGCACCCGGCCGGTCTTGAGCTTGCCATTCATGCCGCCGGCCAGCACCACCGGCAGGCGGGAATTGTCGTGGGTGCGGCCAACCCACATGTTCGACAGGAACATCAGGCAGGAATGGTCCAGCACCGTGCCTTCCCCTTCCTTCATGCCGTCCAGCTTCTCGGCCAGGTAGGCATACTGGGCCAGGTGGAAGCGGGCGATGCGCTCATAGCCGTCGGAATTGTTGTTGTGCGAGGCGGCGTGGTGGCCCTGCGCCACGTCGAGGAAGGGATAATACATCGCCGACAGGTCGCGCGTGGTGATGAGCGAGGCGACGCGCGTCTTGTTGGTCTGGAAGGCGATGGCGATGATGTCGCACATCAGCTTGGCATGCTCGCGCAGATCCTCGGGCAGGCCGCTGGCCGGGCGCTCCATGCGGATCGCCTGCAGGTTCTTCGCCTTGGCGGCGTCGTCGGCGCCCTCCTTGGCGTTGCGCATGACCTCGACGCGCTTCTCCACCTCGCGGACCGAGGTGAGGAACTCGTCCAGCTTCTGGCGATCGCCCGCGCTGATGCGATGCGAAAGGGTGGCGGCGTCTTCCTTGACGCGATCCAGCACCGACAGGTTGAGCAGGCTGCCGCGATTGTCGAACAGGCTGTCCCAGGCGAGCGAGGGATAGACTTCCAGCGGCACGGGCGATTCCGGAGTCTGCCAGGAGATGTGCGAGGAATAGGCCAGCGAGAAATTGGTTTCGTGATAGCCGGTCATGGCCTGGTCGCAGGACAGCACGATGGACTGCTGTGCCGTATCCTGGCCGATGGCATTGGCGATCATCTGGTCCACGCTGGTGCCCGACTGCACCATGGCCCCCTTGGCGATGGTGGTGCCCGACAGGATGGAGCCGGTCTGGCCCGGATGGATGCCCTGCCCGACCAGCGATGGCACATAGAGGCCATCGAGCACATTGATCTTGGTCTTGAGCTTTTCCAGCGGCTGGAGCGTGCGGGAGAGCGTCATGGACGCGCCCTCGCCCGAGGCACTCCAGTGATCCTCATGGATACCGCAGCCGAAGAAGACCACGCCGAAACGGGTGGGGAAATCGGCGGCGGCGGGTTCAGCGGCGAGCGCGCTTACCGATTCCAGCCAGGGCAGCGCCATGGCGCAGCCAGAACCCCGCAGGATGGCCCGGCGGGAAAAGGCGCGGGACCGGAAAGAACCATTGGCCGGATTCGACATCAGGGTTTCTCCTTCTGGGAATTCTGGAAGTTGATCTTCTGGAGGGGCTGGGGCTTTGGCGACGGCGTGGCGCGAGCCGTGACGGTGACGCGGCGGGTCTTGAATTGCGGGCTCTGCACGATGGTCTCCACCGCCGCGCTGAAGCGGTAATCCTTCGCCTTGAGATTGTCCTTGATGCGGTCAACCAGGGCTTCGTCGGATAGTTGCAGCGAACGGCCCAGCGCGAAGACCACCAGCTTGCGGCTGAAATTGTCGACGAAATTCTCTTCGCGATGTTCCTTGATGAAAGCCTTGAGGCCGGCAACGCCCTCGCCCTTCACGTCGCCGGGGAAGGTGACGGCGGTTTCCACCGCCCGTCCCGCCAGGTCGGCCTTGCGGGCCTCGCCCACCGGGCCAAAACCTTCAAAGGCCAGGCCGAAGGAATCGAAGCGGGCATGGCAGGCCGCGCAGACCGGGTTGGCGCGATGTGCCGCCAGCATCTCGCGCACCGGCAGGTTCATCTTGGATTCGTCGTCGGGCAGTTCCGGCACGGTGGGCGGCGGCGGCGGGATGCGGATGCCCAGCACCTTGTTCACCACCCAGAAGCCGCGCTTGACCGGACTGGTGCGCAGGCCCGGCGAGTTCTGCGTCATGAACACGGCCATGGGCAGCAGGCCGCCGCGCTGGTAGCGCGCCGCATTGTCCACCCGCACCCAATGGTCGTTGCCGCCGCTGACGGCCGGCATGCCGTAATGCTTCGCCAGCACCGGATTGACGAAGGTGTAGTCGCCATTGATCAGCTCCAGAATCGAGCGGTCATTGGCGATCACATCGGCCATGAAGCGCACCGGTTCCTGGAACATGGCGCTGCGCAGATCGTCGGTGAAGGTGGGGAAGCGTTCGCGGTCCACCGAGTTGCCGGTTTCGAAATGGCGCACGCCCAGCCAGTTGGCGGTGAACTCGGTGGCCAGACCCGTGGCCCGTTCATCCTTGAGCATGCGGCGGATTTCGGCATTGAGCGTGGCGCCGTTGCTGAGCTGGTCGGCGCGCGCCCTGGCCATCAGGGAATCGTCGGGCATGGAGGACCAGAGGAAATAGCTGAGGCGGCTGGCCAGGCTGATATTGGTCAGGGGCGCAGCGGTGATGTTGGCGTCCGGCAGCCGGACTGCCACGCCGCCCGTCAGGTCGAAGCGATAGAGGAAATCCGGCGACATCAGGACGCCGACCAGCGTGTCGCGCACCGCGTCCTCATGGCTGAGCTGGTTCTTGTCGCGCAGGGTCTGGTAGGCGGTCCTGAGCCTTGTGCGGTCCGCCGCGGTGAGCGGGCGGCGCCAGGCGCGCCCGGCGAAGGCTTCCAGCGCCGCCAGGTGGCGGGGCTCGGCGGTGACGCGCAGCTTCTCGAACCGCCGCATGGTGGCGTCCTTGGTGGCGAAGTGCCAGCGGATGGCCTGTTCGGCCTGGACGATGTCGTTGTTGGGATCGGCCTTGGCGCGCGCCAGATGCTTGTCGCGCAGCTCCATGATCACGGCCGTGTCGGTGATGGCGCCCTTGAGCGGGCGCGGCAGGCCGGATTCGGCGCCCAGCCCATCCACCTGCCCCGCATTGTTGAGGAAATATTGCGTCCAGGTGGTGCGGGTCCAGTCGGCGGAGAAATCGAAATTGTCCCACAGCCGGTCCAGATCGCGCTGGCCCTTTTCGTCCAGGATCAGTTCCATCAACGCGGTGTCGTCGCGGAAATAGCCGGCGGTGTTGTGATAGCCCGCAGACAGGAAGCGGCCCTGGTCCTCGGAATTGTCGGGCCAGAAGCGGCCACGCTCGGAGACCACGAAGGCGTCGGGGAAGACCGAGGCGAAGCGCGCGAAGGCGGCTTCGTAGCGCGCCTTCTGCGCGGCGGGATACACCAGCTCCGCGTCGGCGGCGCGGCGGGCATTGCGCACCAGGAGCGCATAGCGCGGCGTGGCGTCGGCATGCAGGCCCGGCATGCGCGGCAGCCTTTCCGCCTCGGTGAGAGGCGTGTTGTCGGCGCGCAGGGCCGCGGGGTCGCTCTTGCGATGGTTCTGCGAATAGAGTTTCAGCCGCCAGTCATGCAGGGGCTGCGCCTGTCCGGGAAGGCCGCGCACGCGCCGCGCGGCGAAGTGCATGGCGGTGAGATAGCGGATTTTCTGCACATAGTCGCGCATCGCGACTGTCTGCGCCGTCACCCCCGCCGTGCCGGACGGCGCAGGCAGCGCATTCCACATCGCTTGCAACCTGGCCACAGGGCCCACGGCATCCTTGTCGTTCAGGATGGACCAGACCAACGGCAGGTACTTGGCGCTGATCTTCATGTCGGCGGCGGTGGACGCCAGCGTGGCGCCGGGCTTGCCCAGCGCGGCGCGATGGCGATAGCGCCAGGCGGCCTCGAAATACCGGGCGTAATCCGTCGGCTGCGCCCGGTAGAAATTCATGATCTGCTGGACCGCGTATTTTTCGCGGTCGGTTTCCACCCGCATGGGATGGGGCGAAAATTCCAGCCCCTCGGCGGTGAAGACCAGGTTGTCGGCGATGGAACGCGCCGACTGGAGATACTTGTTCATCAGCGCCGACGACATGGTCAGCGTCTCGCCGGAATTGTCGAAGCCCGCCGTGTTGGCGGGATCGAGCGGAAATTGCTTTGCGGGCCGCAGGTCCTGGCCGGTCAGGTTGCGGATGGTGGCGTCATATTCGGCATTGGAAAGGCGGCGCGCCAGAACGATGCCCGGATCGCCGGCGCCCTTGCGCAGCTGGTCGGCGCGCATGGCGTGGATCCAGTCGGTGAACTGCTTCGCCATCTCGGCCGGAGGCTGTGCGGCGGTGCGCGGCGGCATTTCCTTCGCGGAGACGCGATTGGCCGCTTCCGTCCAGCGCTCGAAATCCGCGGCCACCTTGTCGAGGGAGGTATAGGATTTGAGGTCCAGGCCGCCTTGCGCGCGCGCGCCAGTGTGGCAGCCCAGGCAGTATTTCCCCAGGAAGGATTGCACCTCGCCATTGAACTGCGCCGTCAGTTTCGGCGTCTGCGCCTGTGCGGCGGTGGCGGCGAGGAGAAACAGGCCGGTCAGGATAGGGCGCATACGGACAATTCCTGTGCCGCCGCCTGTCCGGCCGCGGGTGAAGAGACATTCTTGTGGTCTTGTCTGAGGATAGCGGCATGGAGCGCTGCAAGGCAAAGCCGATAAGTTGACCGGCAGGCAACGTTTGTCTCGCAGTTGCGAGATCACGGACAGGTTCCACGGCAGTCCGGCCAAAAGAAAAGCCCCGGGCTTTCGTCCGGGGCGGATCTTTCGGGTATTTACGCGTGGCTTAGTAGTTGAAGCGGACG
>JAEZBK010000152.1 GCA_023427355.1 Pseudomonadota bacterium | reverse complement strand
CTTGGCGCCGTCATGCTCGACATAGGCCTCGTCGAGCAGGTCTTCCTCCACCGCGCCATTGCAGGCCGGATAGAAGATCTCCTCCTCGATGGTGGCATGGACGGTCAGTTCCGTGCAGATCTGGGTCACCAGCGTCTTCTTCACCGAGTCGCTCTTGGCTTTCTCGAATTTCTCGAACAGGTCTTCGACCTTGCGGTGATCGGCCTTGAGCAGGGCGATTGCATCCATCTTGTCAGCCATGGCGGGTTTCCTTGTGGGGGTGGAACAGCTGCACAGGTAAAACCGCAGCCGTACAATCGTTCCAGGCCACCGGGCATCTGTACGCAAGCGAACCGCATGGGCACTATCCACCCGGCCTGCGCAGCGCCATTCGCAAGTGCTGCCAGCGCCTTGGCGGCTCGATCCGCGACAGGGATATCCACTCTGCCGCAGCAAAGGCCCGCGCGCTAACCTGTTGCGATGACACAACGCCCAGCGCCAACGCCATCCGCCTGGCGCACCCAGGGGGAGGGGTCGGCCTGGCCACTGCGGTTCAATTCCGCGCCACCCACGGCGGGACCGCCAAATTCAGGCGATCAGGATTTCCCCGCGCCGCCCCATGGCGTCGGCCAGTGCGCCCAGGCGCTTCTGCACCGGTTCGCTGGCGATGGCCTCCCGCTTGCGCGGCACATCCAGGATCACCTTGCCGGGGGTCACGCGCAGCTTGTAATGGGCAAATTCCCCCGACGCGCTGGCCGACAGGGAGAAAGCGAAGCGCCAGGCCAGGCCCAGCAGCCGGGCCCGCCGTTCGTCCTCCTTGTCCAGCAGGCTCGCCATCGCCAGTTCGCGCGGGAAATCCTCGTCGCCGGAATAGCGGTGAAAGACCGATGCCGCGATCAACGCGCGCGTACGATGATCGGCCCCGGCAAAGGGCGCGGTCAGGACCTGGCCGAAGGCGCCGATGGCCCGATCGTCCGGATGCCGACGCCAGCCGATATCCGAGAAGAAGGCCGACGCCTCGCGGATGCGCGCCAGCCCCGCCCCCTCGCCCTCGAACAGCACGCCCGTCCAGTCCAGCATCTCCTGCGCATGGCCGGGCACGCGGGCCAGCCGGCCATTGGCGGCACGGGCGAAATCCACCAGCGGATCCTTGGCGCGTTCTGCCTGCGACAGCCGCGCATAATGCAGCCCCTCGCGCAGGCCATAGGCCGAGATGACCACATCCTTCACCCCACCCGCCTCGATCAGCCGCTCCAGAACCACTGCCCCGAAGGGCAGCGACTCGGCGCGCCGCTTGGAGACGACCTTGATCTTGCGGATGGAATCCTTCGACAGGCCTGCCAGCAGCTTGCACAGCCGCAGCGCGCGGTTGCGGGGGATGGTGTAATGCTGGAGCACATGGAGCGGATAATTCTGCTCCTCCATGTCCACGCGCGCGAAGCTGCGCCAGATGCCGCCCACCGCATAGAGTGCCGGCGCATCCAGGTCAGGCAGCGCCTTCAGCCCCTTCTCCACGATGTCGCGCGCCTTGTCCGGATCGCCCTTGGCCTGGTCCATCAGCCGCAAGGGCCCGAAGGGCAGCGTGAAGGCCTTGCCCGTATGGCCCGCCTTGACCGACACCATGTCGAGGCTGCCCCCACCCAGGTCGGCGGCCAGGCCATGGGCATCGGGAATGCCTGCGATCACGCCTTCGGCTGCGATGCGTGCCTCATCCTCCCCCGCCAGGATGCGGATGGGGGTGCCCCAGGCCTTTTCGGCGCGCGCGATGAACTCCCCGCCATTGCTGGCATCGCGCGCCGCCGCCGTCGCCACCGCATCGCGCGCCACCACACCCAGGCCATCGGCGATCAGGCGGAAGCGGGCCAGCGCCTCCAAGGCTTCGGTGCAGCCTTCCGGATGCAGACGGCCGGTCGTGACCATGTCTCGGCCGATGGCGCAGATGGATTTCTCATTCTGCAGCGTGGCGGCGGTGCGGGTCTCGCCTTCATAGATGACCAGGCGCACCGAGTTGGAGCCGATATCCACGATGGCGACAGGCGCCTGCGCCCGGCTGGCGGCCGGGGCGGAAGCCTGCTTGCGAAGATCGCCGGCCGCCGACAAATCAGGCCCGCGGCTTCTGCATCTTCAGGGCGCGGCCGCGGCCGGAAAGCGAAGGATTGGTCATGAAGTATGTATGCGCCGAAAAAGCTTCGGCGTCCTCGGATTTCGGATCCCGGATATAGCCGCCATCGGGCTGCATATGCCAGCTTTGCGCCTGGTCCTTGAGCTGGGCCACCATGATCTGTTCCAGCACCTGCTGGTGGACGGTGGGATTCTCGATGGGAACCAGCGCCTCGACCCGGCGGTCCAGGTTCCGGGGCATCCAGTCGGCCGAGGAAATGAATACCAGCGCATCCTTGTGCGGCAGACCATGGCCATTGCCGAACGCGACGATGCGCCCATGTTCCAGGAAACGGCCAACGATGGATTTGACCCGGATATTCTCCGACAGGCCGGTTACGCCCGGCCGCAGGCAACAGATGCCCCGCACCACCAGGTCCACCTTCACCCCCGCCTGGGAGGCCCGGTAGAGCGCGTCAATCATCTGCGGATCCACCAGCGCGTTGAGCTTGACCCAGATGGCACCGGGATGGCCCGCCCGCGCATGGCTGATCTCGTTCTGAATGCCGTCCAGCAGCCGCCCGCGCAGGGAGGTGGGCGACATGGACATTTTCTCCATCGCCACCGGTTCGGCATAGCCGGTGATGAAATTGAAGAGCTGGGCGGCATCGCGTCCAAGCGCCGGATCGGCGGTAAAGAGCGACAGGTCGGTGTAGATGCGTGCCGTGTTGGGATGATAATTGCCCGTGCCGAAATGGGCGTAGGTGCGCAAGGACCCCTGCTCGCGCCGCACCACCAGCGAAACCTTGGCATGGGTCTTCAGCGCCACAAAGCCATAGACCACCTGCACGCCCGCCCGCTCCAGGTCGCGTGCCCATTTGATGTTCGCAGCCTCGTCGAAGCGCGCCTTCAGTTCGACCAGCGCGGTGACGGATTTGCCAGCCTCCGCCGCCTCGATCAGGGCTGCCACGATGGGGCTGTCATGGCTGGTCCGATAGAGCGTCTGCTTGATCGCCACCACATCGGGATCGGTGGCGGCCTGGCGCAGGAACTGCACCACGGTATCGAAGCTCTCGAACGGATGATGGACGATCAGATCCTTCTCGCGAATGGCAGCGAAACAGTCTCCGCCATGGTCCCGGATGCGCTCGGGAAAGCGCGGGATGTAAGGTTTGAACTGCAGGTCCGGCCGCTCGGGCAGGATCAGTTTGGAGAGATCGGACAGGCCCATCAGGTTTTCGATCAGAACCACCGCTTCCTCGTCCAGCCCCAGATGTCTGGTGATGAAATGGCGCAGCGGCTGCGGCATGGACTGGCTGCACTTCATGTGGATGACACTGCCGCGGCGGCGGCGCTTCAGCAGCGATTCGAACTGCAGGACCAGGTCTTCGGCTTCTTCCTCGAGCTCGACATCGCTGTCGCGCAGGATGCGGAACAGGCCCCAGCCCGAAACCGTCTTGCCCGGGAACAGCTTGTCGAAATGCAGCGCAATCACCTCTTCCAGCGGCAGGAAGCGCGCACGCTTGTCCGTATCGGGCAGGCGGATGAAGCGGCGCAGCTGCGGCGGCACCGGGATCAGGGCGATGAAGCTCTTGCCGTTCTGACGTCCCTCCAGCTCCAGCGCGATGGTGAAGCCCAGATTGGGGATGAAGGGAAAGGGATGGGCTGGATCGATCGCCAGCGGGGTCAATACCGGGAAAATCTGCTGGGCGAACTGTTCCGTCAGGAAAGCGCGGTCATGATCGTCCAGCTCACCAGGACGGGCGACGATCACCTGCTCCTCGCGCAGCTCCTGGTTGATGCCCGCCCAGATTTTCTGCTGGTCGGCGATCAGGCCGCGCGCCATCTCATCCACTGCCGTTAATTGCTGGGCTGGGGTCATGCCGTCGGCAGACGGGGTGCCGACTCCCTCGCGCACCATACCCATGAGACCCGCGACGCGGACCATGTAGAACTCGTCCAGGTTGGTGGCGGAGATGGACAGGAAACGCAGGCGTTCGAACAGTGGATGGCGCCGGTTGGTCGCCTCATCGACCACGCGCCGGTTGAAGGCCAGCCAGGACAGTTCGCGATTGACGAAGCGGGCGGTCGATTCCGGGTCGAACGCCGGGGCCGCTATGGCGTCATTGGCCGGGCGGGAATCATGCAGGGACTGTGGCTGGATGGACATGCGCAGACCTTAGAGGCAAAGCGTAAATCTGTCATGACGGCGAGGCAGCCAGCAGTTCACGGATAAGTCCCTGGCTTATCGGCCTTTTCTGCGACAAGGCCCGGGCATCGGCCTGCGCGACGAAATCGCGGATCGCCGCAGGATCGCGAGCCAGCCGTTCCACCATCAAACGGATCACGCTGTCTGGGACCATGAGCTGCCGGTCGGCAAAGAGCTTGGCCGCCAACCCCGCCAGCAGAGCGTCGTCGGGCGCGCCCAGACCGAAGGCAAGCAACGCCGCGTACCGGGAGGCCAGATCGGGCAGCCCCACCGCCCATTCCACTGGCGCCGCCCGACCGGTGAGCAATAGGGGCTGGCCCCGTTCAAACAGCGCAAACAAGGCCGTCTCATGACCAAAGCCCTGTACGGCATCCACATCCTCCACAACCACCGGGCCTGGTGGCGCTTCACGCAGGTCGGCGGCGCATATCAGCGTTGCCCCCGCCTGTTCTGCCCAGATACGAGCCAGATGAGACTTGCCAGAAGCCGAAGGTCCATAAAGCGCGACCGCGCTGGCTGGCCAGGCTGGAAAGCCTTCCAGAAAGTCGAGCGCCCGCTGGTTACCCGGCGCTGCCAGAAAATCGGCACGGGTAAGATTATCGCGCGGCGGAATGGGAAGAATAAATTGCATCAGACGAGATGGTGGCGCGCCATCATGGCGCGGATGAGGGTCGAGGCATAACCCAGTCCGGAGACTAGCGTAAAGACTGCGGTCGCGAAGGCTCCAGCGAAAAGCAGACGCTGCGACTCCAGATCGAAGACCTGTAGAAGCAGACACCCTCCAATATAGGCGATCTGTACCACCGTGGAGATTTTGCCAAGAAGCGAAGCCTGCACTGTCAGAGGGACACTCAGGATTCGCGCCAACGCGCTACCGCCCACGATACACAGGTCACGCACCACCACCAGCGCCACCAGCCACCAAGGCGTTACCCCGATATCCAGAAGCGCCAAGAAGCACAGCAGCATCAGCAACTTGTCGGCCGCCGGATCGAGCCAAGCTCCAAAGCGCGAGGTAAAGTTCCAGCGCCGGGCGATGAAGCCATCCAAGCCGTCACTCAACCCGGCGGCGACAAAAAGAAGAAAAGCAGAGGTGTCATACCCCTCCAAAATCAGCCAGGCCGTGATCGGTGCAGCGGCCAGCCGCAGGAGGGAGAGAAAATTGGGCAGGTGCTTCAGCACCGCGCGCTCAGGATGCCGGTGCCAGCAGCCATTGGCCGCCGCGACTGGTCAAGGTTAACTTTGCCGTACCCAGCGCCTCACGCAACTGATCGGTACTGCCCATATAAGCGATCTGCATGCGGGCATAACCCAAATTCATCGCCATCAGTTTGACTTCGGTCACCTGGGAAACATCGGACAAAACATTTTGCACCTCGCCCAATTGCGCCAACGTCAATACGCGCAGATCTGCGGTGATACGGTTTCTCTGGTTGGGATCGACGGTGGTGCGCGACTTCCACATGTCGTCAATGGCGTTGGCCGCGGCGATGGCCGCCGCCGGATAGGCCGCACCCAAGGTCTGCGTGGTCGGCACATCCACACTGGCACGAGTGGATCCTCCGGCCTGGCCAATGCGTCGGACATTCACCGTCACCTTGCCGCCCGCATAGTTGGCCTGCACCAAGGCAACTTCCGTGGCGCGGATACGGCCGGCCGCGGCGGCGACATCGTTCCAACTCGCCCCATCGAAGGTCATGTTCGCCATGGCCCGCATCTCATCGGCATTGGGCAGGGAATATGGCACCAATGTTTCTTGCTGGACATTGGGTGCACCCAATGCCTGTGCCCAAGCCCCGCCAGACACATTGGGAGCCATAGGCACCACCAGTATTCGGTTGGCGCCACCTTGGGTGAAGGCGATGTTGGAACTGCGTAGCAGTCTGGTCACCGCGTCCGGATTGAACATATAGGTGACGTTGGCGACATACCGGGTCGTGGAGCGGCGCTCATTGGCGACGCTGTAGCCGCGCGAGAGGCGCTGCAATGCTGCCTGGTCGAGAGTGGGCTGGCGACCCCAGTCTTTTTGCTGGGTGAGGCGGCGAAAAAGTATCTGGAAGGCGCGTGGACGGCCTTCGGCAATGGCCGTTGTAAAGGCCTCGGACGCGGATTTTCCCGTCACGTCCACCGGCAGGTTGGATACCGTAAACAGCGCATCTCGGCCTTGGGCCATGGCCGGGGAGGCCGGAACCAGCGCAAAGACCGCAAAAAGGGCCGCAAGGACCAGAATAGCAATGGAAAAACGCATCAGTCTGCCTGGGTAACGGCGGGAGAATTCGCTCCCTTATACCACCTTGGGCCGATGGCGAAAGCGAGGCGCCCCCCCCTGCGAATCGGCACATATCGGGGCTCCAGCCGCCCCTGTGCGTAAGCCCGGACCGAAGCGTTGCACGGACGGGCACGGCCTCTATAAACGGAGCGCAATTCTCTCCTCCGTGGAACCCATGCCGGGCAATGGCCTGACCTACAAAGACTCCGGTGTCGATATTGATGCTGGCGAAGCACTGGTGGAACGCATCGCGCCGGCGGCACGCGCCACAAGACGTCCCGGCGCAGATGCCGATCTGGGCGGCTTTGGCGGACTGTTCGATCTCAAGGCCGCGGGTTTCAAGGATCCTATCCTGGTATCGGGCACCGATGGCGTCGGGACCAAGCTCAAGATCGCCATAGACACAGGGCGATTTGAGGGGTTGGGGCAGGATCTGGTAGCCATGTGCGTCAATGATGTTGTCGTGCAGGGAGCCGAGCCACTCTTCTTCCTGGACTATTTCGCCACGGGCAAGCTGGACGTGGATAGTGCGGCCATAGTGATCGAGGGCATTGCGCGCGCCTGTCGCGATGCGGGATGCGCGCTGATTGGTGGCGAAACCGCGGAGATGCCGGGCCTGTACGGCAAAGGCGATTTCGATCTGGCCGGGTTCACCGTCGGCGCAGTGGAGCGTGAGGGCATCCTGCCCAGAACCGGAACCATGCAGCCGGGAGACGTACTGATCGGCATTGCGTCCAGCGGCGTACATTCCAATGGGTTCTCTCTGGTGCGAAAGGTCGCGGAGGCCGCACGGCTGGACTGGAACAGCGATGCCCCCTTCTCGCCAGGCAAGACGCTGGGTGAGGCACTGCTTGTACCCACGCGTCTGTATGTAAAGGGCGCCTTGGCCGCCATCCGGACCGGCGGCATCAAGGGGCTGGCGCACATTACCGGCGGCGGCATCACCGACAACCTGCCCCGCTGCTTGCCCGACGGCATGGATGCGCAGGTTGATCTGTCGCGCATCGCCCCCCTGCCCGTCTTCCAGTGGCTGGCCAGCGCAGGCGGTGTTGCCGAGGCTGAAATGCTGCGCGCCTTCAACTGTGGCATTGGCATGATCGCCGTGGCCGCGGAAAAAGACGTAGAAAGCGTCATTGCCGCCTTTGCCACTGCCGGGGATAACGCCGTGCGCATCGGCACGCTGGTGACAGGCACGCCAGACGAAGAGGCGAAGGTGCGTTACGTCAATACGCTCAAGCTGTGAGCACGCCCGCCAAACGACCAATCGGCGTCTTGATCTCGGGACGCGGCAGCAATTTGCAGGCGCTGATTGACGCCAGCTTTGCCGAAAGTTTTCCGGCGCGCATTGCCTTGGTGATTTCCAATGTCGCGGAAGCGGGTGGTTTGTTCCGGGCCCAAAGCGCGGGTATTCCCAGCCGCATCATAACTCATGCCGGCAAAAGCCGAGAGGCGTTCGACAGCGAGCTGGATGCAGCCCTGCGCGAGGCTGGCGTTGAACTGGTCTGCCTGGCGGGCTTTATGCGAATTCTTTCAGATGGCTTTGTTCGCGGCTGGGAAGGCAGGATGCTCAACATCCACCCCTCCCTGCTGCCCGCCTACAAAGGCACCCGGGTGCATGAGCGGGTCATCGCCGCAGGCGAGACACAGTCCGGCGCCTCCGTTCATTTCGTCGTGCCGGAACTGGATGCAGGACCGGTCATCTCACAAGCCACTGTCCCGGTCCTGCCGCATGATACGCCGGAGACATTGGCCGGACGCGTGCTTGAAGCCGAGTTGCGGCTCTATCCCACGGCCGTGCGCCTGGTCTGCGAAGGCCGAATTCGGCTTGAAAATGGCGAAGTCGTATCGCGCTAGACGCGCGCCGCAATCTCTTCCGAGATTGCCCAAAGTCGCTCTCCATTCGCATCGTTGCGCGCCTCTTGCGTGGGCGTTTGCAACCGGCATTTGTAGAAATAGGCGCCATTGACGCCTGCGACATCCTGAGAAGCGGAAAGATGGATCAGCGTTTTCGCGCCATCTTCCGGGGAGATGGCGGCCACTGCCTTGGCGGCCCTGAAGGTACCTTGCAACAGGCCACCCGCCTCGTCGCCGAAGCGTGTGGCGACAAACCCCGGATGCAGGGCATTGGCGGTGATGCCACGGGGCAGCCTGCGAGCCAAAGCGCGCATGAAAAGGATGTTCATCAGCTTGCTGCGGGAATAGACGGAAAAGCCGCTATAGCGGCGCTCGGACTGCAGATCGCCGAAATCCAGCGATGCACCGCGGTGGGCATCAGACGCCGTCACGACAATGCGGCCACCATCGGAGACACGCGGCAGCAATTCCAGCACCGGTATGAAGTAACCCATATGATTCAAGGCGAAGGTCTTCTCCAAGCCATCGGCCGTGGCGATACGGCAGTTGAACATCGCCCCGGCGTTGGCGATCAGAACGTCTATGCGTGGCTCGGCCGCAGCGATGGCGGCAGCAACGCGCTTTTGTTCGGCAAGCAGCGACAGGTCGGCAAGATGAACTGCGGGCTCAACCGCGGGATTGGCCTTGCGCAGCAACGCCTGCATGGCCTCTGCCCGCACCCCATCCCGCCCAACATGCACGATCCGCGCGCCCCGTTGCGCCAATCTGATCGCAGCAACCTTGCCTATGCCCGAAGTGGCGCCTGTAATAACGACAGTCTTGCCTTGCATGTCAGACATGAAAAAGGCCCCGGTTTGCACCGGAGCCTTTAGCACATTTATACGGACAATTCCCGGATCAGCCGGGAATATCGCCCTCGTTGAAGAACTGCGCGATTTCGATCTTGGCGTTGTCTTCGCTGTCGGAACCATGGACGGAATTTTCGCCGATCGACAGCGCGAACAGCTTGCGGATGGTGCCTTCGGCGGCATCCTTGGGGTTCGTGGCGCCCATTACTTCGCGGTAGCGGGCGACGGCGTTCTCGCCTTCCAGCACCTGCACCACCACGGGCTCGGCGGTCATCTGGCTGACCAGTTCGCCATAGAAGGGACGGTCCTTGTGCACTTCGTAGAACTTCTTTGCCTGGGCATCGCTGAGGCGGACGCGCTTCTGCGCCACGATGCGCAGACCCGCTTCTTCAATCACGGCATTGACCTTGCCGGTCAGGTTGCGGCGCGTGGCGTCCGGCTTGATGATCGAAAAGGTGCGCGAAACGGCCATTTTTGTCTCCAAAAGGGGAAATTCGCGCGCCTTATGCCGTGGGCCTTCCGGAATCGCAACCCTTGCTCTATACGCCCCGGAAATGCTGGCAATTGACAACATCGTCGTCCGGATCGCGGGCCGGGAAATCCTTTCTGGCGCCACGGCGAACCTGCCGGCAGGGCGGCGCATTGGGTTGGTGGGTCGCAATGGCGCGGGCAAATCCACCCTGTTCAATGTCATCCTGGGACGCCTCAATCCCGATGACGGCGATGTGAACTGGCCCAGCGCCTGGAAGGTCGGCGCGGTGGCACAGGAAGCGCCGGGCACCGACACCAGCCTTCTGGACACGGTGCTGGAAGCCGACACCGAACGCACGCGCCTCCTGGCCGAAGCGGAACACGAGACAGACGGCCACAGGCTGGGCGAGATTTACAGCCGCCTCGACGCCATTGACGCCTATACAGCGCCGTCCCGCGCTGCCGAGATTTTGGCCGGTCTGGGCTTCTCCGCCGAAGACCAGCTTCGTCCCTGCAAGGAGTTTTCTGGTGGCTGGCGCATGCGCGTGGCCCTGGCCGCGATCCTGTTC
>JAEZBK010000149.1 GCA_023427355.1 Pseudomonadota bacterium | reverse complement strand
TTCGGCCAGCTCCAGGCTGTGCGCGAAGGTGCCCTGGCCCCATCCCATCAGCGCCGCCAGCATCTGGCCGGTCTGGTTGGCGTCGCTGTCGATCGCCTGCTTGCCGGTGATGACCAGGCCGGGCGTTTCGGCCACGCAGATCGCCTTCAGCAGCTTGGCCACGGCCAGCGGTTCCACCATGGCGTCGGTCTTCACCAGGATGCCGCGATCGCCGCCCATGGCCAGCGCCGTGCGGATCGTGTCCTGCGCCTGCTGCGGACCGATAGAGACGATCACCACTTCGGTCGCCTTGCCGGCTTCCTTCAGCTTGACGGCGGCTTCCACCGCGATCTCGTCAAAGGGGTTCATGGACATCTTGACGTTGGCCAGGTCCACCCCGCTCTGGTCCGGCTTCACCCGCGCCTTCACATTGTAGTCAATGACCCGTTTGACGGGCACCAAGACCTTCATGGCGTTGCCAGTTCCCCTTGGGTCCGGCGATTGCCGGTGTTTTTGTGCGGCGCAAAAACTAGGCCTTGCCCGTGCAGCCGTCAACGAAACGCCCAAAGTCCCTTCGCAGGTGCAGCGTAAAGCCCGATGTGCGTCAAAACGCCGCCAATTCTCGTCCCACACACCTGCCCCGGGCAAGAGTGGCGGCTTTCGCGGATGCGGCCGGCAGAAACTTTCCCCAAGCGATGCTCCGCACGGCGCAGAACACGATTCCACCGCACCACCCGGCTTGAAGCGCGTCTTTGCCGTGCATCGCCGGCTTGCTGCACGCGCTGGGCGTGGTAACAATTTCGTTAAGGGCTGTTGTGATGTTGCTTACCGATACCGGTTATCAGTTGGTGGAGCATCTCGAACGTCAGCGGGATGCACCCGCATTGCTGGCGTCTTTCCAGCGCCTTGTCCTGGCTTTCGGCATGGACAGTTTCTGCATCGGCGACCCGTCCCATCCGGATGTCCGGCGCGAGGATCGCCGTTGGGGCGCCAGCTTTCCGGTCGGCTGGTACGTCCGTTATATCGGCCAGAACCATCTCGCCCACGATCCGGTCGTGATCCGGATGAACCAGGACAGCGCGCCGTTCCGCTGGTCGGACCTGCGCGAACAGGCCAAGGCGCGGGGCCTGCGCGTGCTGGATGAAGCGGCGCAATTCGGCCTCAAGGACGGCTTTGCCGTGCCCATTCACCGGTCCGACGGCAGCGTGATCGGCATCAGCATCGCCACCACCTCCTATGATCTGTCCACGCGCGAGACGCTGGCGCTGCAGATGGCGTCCTATTTCCTGCACGCCCGGCTTGCCAGCCTGCGCGCGCCGCGTCCGCTGCGGCCCGCCCCCGGCCTCACGCCACGCGAGCGCGAATGTCTGAAATGGGTCGCGGCGGGCAAAACCGACTGGGAAATCTCGCAAATCCTCAACATTTCCGAGCAGACCGCGCATGGCTATGTGCAAAATGCACTGATCAAGCTGGGTGCGCGCACGCGCGCCCAGGCCGTGGCGCAGGCGCTGCTTTCGGCGCAATTGCTGCACTAGCGCCAAGTCCCTGGCCCGCAAAGCCTTGTAACCCCCGCATAAGGTCCTATTGTCGCCTTTGGTGATCCGCGCCCGCGGATCGGGGGCTGGAAGAAGAACAACAACATGAGCGAAGCGGATCATCCCCTTCCCGTCATGGCGCGTATCGGCGCCGTGCGCGATCCTGCCGAACGCGCCGATGTGGTGGAGACCTTCTCGCGCAGCGCCCGCGTCGTCGAGGACCGCGACCAGTTGCGCCAGTCTTTCGGCGCGGCCGTGCGGGCTTTGGGCTTCGATCACTATGCGCTGCAGGGCGAAGGGGCGCGGCTGCTGATCGCCGACCTGCCTGCCAACTGGATTTTCCGCCCCGATCCGGCGCGCGACATCATCTTCACGGCGGCGGCCCAGTCCCTGGCGCCGTTCCTCTGGTCCGACATTCCGCGCTTCGTCACCTTGGCGCCGGCCGATGCGCGCGCGGTGGAAGCGGCGCCACCCGGCTTCGCGGTGCCGATCCATGCCGGTTTCCACCTGGGCCTGGGCGCGCCCCAGGCGATGGCCGAGATGCGCGGCTTTGCCGGCTGCTGCTCCTTCCTGATGCGCAAGGGGCGCGTGCTGCCGGTGGAAAGCTTCGCCGCCGCCCACTACATCGCCACCTTGGCCCATGAAGCGGCCTGGCGCGTGGACAGGGCGCAGCCCGCGCGCCCGCGCCTGACCCCGCGCCAGCGCGACTGCATGGTGCTGGCGGCGCAGGGCAAGAGCGATTGGGAAATCGGCAAGCTGCTGGGCATCAGCGAATCCACCGTCCACAAGCATATCGAGGATGCCAAGCGCCGCTTCGGCGTCTCCACCCGCATCCAGCTTGTCGTGCGCGGATTGGCGGAAGCGAGGCTCAGCTTCACCGATATTCTCGGAAAAAACTGAGGCCATATTTTTGAGGCTCGAGCCGCGCAGCAAAGCCGCGCGGCGACCCGCAGCATCGGCCGGCTTCCGTCCCACTTCGGCGCGCTGCGCCAGGAAAGGGGAAGGTGGTGTAACGAAGTGTCGGCGACGTGGCCGACCCCGCGTTGCGGCGGATGGGGTTCAGGAAATCAGGCGTTCACCAGTTCGACCTGCACCACATCGGTCCGTTCCACCTCGAACGCCGCGGCGCAGATACCCAGATAGAATTCCCAGTTGCGCAGGAATTTATCGTCATGGCCCAGCGCCCTGATGTCGGCTTCGCGGGCCTGCATCGCCACCAGCCATTCGCGCAGCGTGCGGGCATAATCCTTGCCGAAGCCGAAGGCCCCGGCGAATTTCAGCCCGGCCTTCTCGGCTTCCTCGCGGAAGCGGGCCAACGAAGGCAGCATGCCGCCGGGGAAGACATAATGGCGGATGAAGTCGCTGCGCGTGCGATAGCCGTCGAACAGCTCGTCCCGGATGGTGATGGTCTGGATCACGGCGCGGCCGCCGCGCTTAAGCCGCTGCGACACGGCCTCGAAATAGGCGGGCCAGTAATGCTCGCCCACCGCCTCGAACATCTCGATGGAGGCGATGTTGTCGAAGGTGCCCCTGGTCTTGCGGTAATCCTCAAGCCGGATCTCCGCCGGCGTGTTCTTTAGCCGCTCCGTGGCGAACCCATGCTGGGCAGGCGAGATGGTCAGCCCCGTCACCTTGTGACCGTCCGCCACCGCGCGCTCGGCAAAGCCGCCCCAGCCGCAGCCAATCTCCAGCACGTCCTTTTTCGACCCGCCAAACTTGGACAGGATGCGCTCATACTTGTTCTGCTGGGCGCGATACAGGTCCGGCGCGTCCTTATAAAGCGCTGAGGAATAAGTCATGCTGGGGTCCAGCCACAGCGAATAGAAGTCGTTGCCGACATCGTAATGCGCCTTGATGTTGCGCGACGATCCGGCGATCGAATTGCGCCGCACCAGCGCATTGTGGATCACGAAGCCGATGCGGTTGAACACATTGCCGTCGGAAAAACTGTCGAAATGGTCGATGTTCAGCAGGAACAGGCTGACCAGC
>JAEZBK010000021.1 GCA_023427355.1 Pseudomonadota bacterium | reverse complement strand
CCCCCGGCGACACCCAGAACCAGAGATGCCATCGCTTCAGATCCGAAAGATGTAAGCCAGCCGCGCGCGCCAGAAGACGCCGAACGCTTCCTCGCGCACCGCGCGGTCCTGACGGGCATGGATCAGCGTCCACGCCCCATCACGTTCGGCCAGGATGGCGCAATGCCGCGCCGGCCCGCCCGCACCCATGCGGAACAGCAGCACATCACCCGCCGCCATCCCGTCTTTCTGTATGTCCCTCAGATGGCGCGCCAGCCCATCGCGCAGCGTCTCGGATGCAGCCCAATCGGGCGCATAGGGCGCAATCGCTTCGGCCTCCGCACCACGCAATTCGCGCCACACCCCGCGCAACAGGCCCAGGCAATCACAGCCCACGCCCTTCAGGCTCGCCTGGTGGCGATAGGGCGTGCCGATCCAGCCGCGCGCCAGCGTCACCACGTCAGCCATGGCGGCTGCCGCCATCCATCGCCAGCCCCGCAGACGGCCCGCCCAGCACCGCATCATTGCCCGGCATGTGGGGAAAGCCGCGAAAGTTCATCGCGTTGGAAAAACGGTCACGGCAGGTCGCAAAGCGCCGGTCGCATCCCGGCGTCACCGAAACACCATCGCCCGGTGTCACCACCCCGCCCATCGCCTGCCACAGTTCCATCGTCACCGCGCCGTCCGCAACCGCATGGCGCTTGATGTCCATCACGCAGCCCGCATTGCCGCCGCTGGTGAAGCGCAACATGCCGCCGGTGAATGCGTCTGGCGCAGACCCGTCCAGTCCGTTCACGGCAAAGCGCCGCCCGTCCGCCACCGCGGCCACCACGCCATCCAGGGGCGTGATGCTCACGCCGCAGCGCGCATCGCCCAGCACGGCATCGCACAACCGGCCATAGACGCGGCCGGTCTTCTGGTTCAGCGCCTGCGCCAGGCCACGCACCTCGGCCTGGAACGCGCCGCCCGCGCGCGTCACCTCGCCCAGCGTGCCGGCACGCATCAGCACACGCTGCGACACATCCTGCCAGTTGACCCGCCACAGCCGGATCGCGGCATTGTCATACCCCCCCGAAAGCAGGTCTTCCTCGTTCAGCGTGGCCGCCGACAGCGCGCCCGCAACCTCAAGATTGTCCACCGCAAGGCCCAGCGTGCTCTCCACCTCGCTGGCGGTGAAGCCGCTCACCGCGGCAAAGGTCACGCCGCCGAACATCAGGGTCCGGTCATGGTCGGTGAAGCCATGGCTCACGCCATCGCGCCGTTCCAGGTGCCAGCACCAGCACAGCGTCGTCGCGCCGCCGTCCAGGTGCGCCTGCATCCCGGCGGGAAGAATTTTCACAGCAGGATCTCCACCAGGGGAATCGACGCCATCTCGCCCGCCGCAAAGCTGGCCAGGTTGATGGACAGCGCGTCCGTGTCGAAGCGCACCGGCGTATCGAAGGCGAAGCCCGCCGTGATCACCGCGCCCTCGGCGGGCGGGCTGGCGAATGTCACAAGGCCCGTCGCCGCCTCAACGTTCCAGGCATGCGCCAGCGCCACGCCATCCACCGCCACCTGCACCGAACCGGGCACCGGCTTGGCGATGGTGCGCACATAAGCGCCCCCCAGGTCGCTATAGTGCTTCTTCAGCGCAAAAGCCGCCGTTTCGCCGTCACCGCGCCCGATCACCTGGTCACCCGCAGCAGGCACAGCCCCCGGCGCACAACTCTTGCAGTCGGCAAAATCCTTGAAGCGGAAGCCATATAGCTGCCCGCGCCGCGCCTCGAAGAAGGCGATCACGCCCGCCAGGTCATCCAGCGTCCGCACGCCCGACCCCACGTCATAGCGGCGCCGCGAGCCAGCCCACACCGCATTGCGCTCCTCATGCCCCGATCCCAGCGTGACGATCTCGGTGCGCCGCACCGGCCCGCCCGTGGACTGGAAGGCGATGGCGAGCGGAAAGGTCACCTCATGGAAATTCATAGATTCCGCTGCCCCTGGTTCACTGCCCGCGCCAGCATCGCCGATACCTGGCTTTTGGCGCGCAGGAAGCTCTGCGCATCCTGCGCGTTGATGTTCACCACGACCTGCGGCCGCGCCCCGTTCACACCCGGCGTGATCGCGCCATTGCCTGCGGGCGTGAACAGTTCAGGCCCGCGCTCACCCACCAGATAGCTCTCGCCGCCCATCACCGGCCCGCCGATCGCCCGCGCCCCCGCAATGGGCAACAGCGATCCGATCACCGACGACACCAGGTTGCTCACCGGGCGCACGATGAACTGGCTGGCGGCGATGCGCTCGAAATCCGCCAGGATCGCGGCGGTCAACTGCCCGATGGCGCTGCGGCCCGAAACCGCCGCCCGCGCGATGGTGTTCGACACCGATGTGAAGCTGCGGTCCACCGCCCGCTCGATGCTGGCGGCGGCATCCGCCACCGGGCCCGACGCGAAATCGGCCAGGCTCGCGCCCGCCGCGCGCAAGCCGTCATTTTTCTCAGCCATGGTGTGTGTCCGGATATGTTGAAAGAAGCCTGTCCAGGTCGGCACGCGTCATCGGCGCACCGGCCCGGGGGAAGCGCGCATCGCACAATGCCTGCCACTCCAGCAGCGACAGCGCCCAGAAATCGCGGGGCGACAAGCGCATCACCCCGATGCCAAGCCCGATGAGGCGTCCCCAGGAAAAGGGCCATCGCCCCGCGCCGCCGCCTCCTCGCCATCCAGCCCGGCGCGCGCAAAGGCCTCACGAATGCCTGCCACCAGCGCGCCCAGGTCGCATGGCAGCCGCAGCACCTCCGCCGGGCACATGTCATGGCCGCCGCCGCGCAACAGCGCCGCCGCCACGATGGCCAGGTCCGCCGCGCGCGCCTGTTTCAGCCGCGCCGCCACACCGGACAGGTCATCCAGCCCCAGCCCGTCCTCGATCTCGGCCAACGCCCCCAGCGTCAGCAGCATGCGATATTGCCGCCCGCCCGCGTCCAGCGCCGCTTCCCCGCGTGCACGATTGACCATCAAGCGGCCTCAAAGGTCAGCGCGCCCGCCGAGGCCAGCGTCAGCGACATCTTCAGCTCGCCATCATGCGGGCCTTCATATTGCAGCGCCGTGATCTTGAACGGCCCCTGCACCACGCCGAAGCTGGGGATCACCACCTGCCAGTTCGGCGCGGCGCCGGCAAAGAATGCCGCGCGCAGCGCCGCATCCGACGCCGCGTCCTTGAACACGCCCGATCCCGACAGGCTGGCGCTCTTCACGCCATCGGCCAGCAATTCGCGCCAGTGCCCGGCGGAATCGGCGTTGGTGATGTCCACCATGGCGCTGTTGAAGGCCAGGCTCGTGGCGCGCAATCCCGCCACGCCGGTAAAGGCTTCCGGCGATGCGCCATCGCCGATCTTGAGCAGCAGATCCCTGCCGCGCTGCGCCGTCATGGGCCACTCCTTACAGTTTGATGGTTCGATAGGGCGCCAGCAGCGCCAGCGCGCTGTCCGGCGTGGGCGCATCGCCGTCGCGATGCTCATAAAGCGACGACACGATATGCAGGATCGCCTGGGCGATGGGCGCGGGCACGTCTTCCGCCGCGCCATATCCGGCGGTGAAGGCCACCGCGATGCCGTCGCGCACGCGCAAGGCCTGCGGCACCATCGCCAGCATCAGATGCTGGCCCGACACCACATACGCCTCGTCCAGCAGTGTCGTCGCGCCATCGGCATGATGCAGCGTCACCGATGTGACCGCCTGCAGCGGCGCCAGGGGCATCTCGATGGCGCCGCGCACACCGTCCAGCCACAGGGTCCAGCCCTGGGTGACGAAGGCACGGCCCGTATGCCATTCCGCCCGCGCGCGGGCCGCCGCGATCAGCCGGGCGATCAGCGCATCTTCGTCGCCGCCGCTTTCAACGCGCAGCCAGGCCCTGGCCTGCGCCACCGTCACCGGCTCTTCCACCGGCGGTGTATTCAATTGCAGGGACATGAGGTTTTTCCAGGAGGAATTCCAGCGGCCGGCCTCCCCCTCCTTGCGAAGCAATTGGAGGGGGGGGTGGCTGCAGCACGCAGGGCGCTTGCGCCCGTCGCGTGCAAAAGCCGGAAGGAGGTGAACAGTGGTTCTTTGCGTCCTTAGGACGCAGAGAACTTCATCAGCTTCAAAGCCTCGAAATTCTGCACGCCGCCGCCCACGCGCTTGGTCGTGTAGAACAGCACATACGGCTTGGCGCTGTAGGGATCGCGCAGCACCCGCACGCCGATGCGGTCCACCACCAGGTAGCCGCGCGCGAAATCACCGAACGCGATGCCATAGCTGCCCGAAGCGATATCGGGCATGTCCTCCACTTCCGTCACCGGATAGCCGAACAGCGTCGCCGCTTCGCCCGCCGCATGGCCGGGCTGCCAGATATAGTTGCCGCCCGCATCCTTGAACTTGCGGATGGCGCTTTCGGTCTTGCGGTTCATCACCCAGCGGCCATTGGCCCGGTACGCCTGGCGCGGCGCATAGGCCAGGTTCAGCAGCGCATCGGCGGGGCCATCCTCGTCATCCCGGAAGGCGCCATCGGCGCCCGACGCGACATAGCCGATATTGCCCCAGCTCCAGCTGCCATCCGCCACCTTGGTGTAGTTCAGGAAACCCTTGGGCTTGTTGCTGCCATCGCCCGACACGAAGGCCGCGCCTTCCTGCTCGGCGAAGACGGTCTGCACCTCGTCGGCCAGCCACTGCTCGATATCCACCTGGCTGTCGTCCAGCAGGAACTGCGTCGCCGCCGGCATGGCGTAAAGCTCCATCGCCGGGAAATCCAGCGCCGCCAGCGTCGGCGTGCCGGTCTGGGTGATGCTGCCGGTCTCGCCGACCCATCCCGATGCGGCGCCCGCCGTGGCGATGGGCTTGCGATAGGTGCCGCCCCCGATCTGGCGCACCGTGGCGATGGCGCGGATGGGCGATGCCTTGGCCAGCACCCGGTCGATGACGCGCTCGATCTCCAGCGGCACGGTATAGCCGCCATCGGCCGGCGTGCCCGCGCTCATCGCCTTGACTTCCATCGCGTCCAGCCCGCCCGCATCGCCCTTGCGCACATAGCGGTCGAAGGCCTGCTTCTTCTCCAGCCCGCGCGGGTCGGCCGACTTGACCGAAGCCCCCAGCGCCGGCCGCGCCGCGTCCAGCAGCAGGGCGTCGATGTTGCGCTGCTGCCTGTCCAGCGCCGCGTTGATGCGATCCACCTTCTCGTCCAGCACCACATCGGCCGACCGCTTTTCCAGCCCCTTCAGCCGCTCGTCATTGCTCTGCTTGAAGGCCTCGAAGTTGCCGAGGAACTCCTCGAACGCCTTCTTCACTTCCAGGTCCGGCCCAGCGCCGAACGCCTTGGATTCCAGTTCCATGCATGTCTCCTTTGGGTTGAAATCATTCGGCCGCGCGCAGCATCGTGCTGCCCGCGCGAAACACATCCGCCAGGCCATCGCCCGCGCCGATCCGCGTCACCGTCGAACCGGCCAGCAGGGGAAAGGTCACCACCGACACCTCCCACAGCTCGACCTCCAGCAATTCGCGCCCCCCTGCGATGCGCCGTGCGCGCAAGGTGCGAAAGCCGATCGAAAGTCCATTGAGCGCGCCATCGGCCAACAGCGCGCGCACATCGCGCGCCTGCTCCACATCGCTCGACAGCCGCCCGCGCACATACAGCCCGCGGCGGTCCTCGCGGATCTCTTCCCACACCCCGATCGGGGCATGGGGAAAATGCTGGTAGAGCATGCGCACCTGGTGCGCCCCGCGCCGCCGCAGGGATGCGGCGAACGCACCCGCCGCGACACGGTCGCCCGCGCCATCGGCCACGCCGAACAGCGAGGCATAGCCCTCGAACTGGTCGCGGGACAGCGCCGACAATCCGGCCATGGTGTTGCGCCGCGCCAGCGGTCGCCGCGCGTTGAGAACCTGTACCAATGTCCTGATCCTGCCTTAGGGCGTCTCGATCTTGCGCTCGATGCGCTCGACGCTGTCCTTGATGGCGCGCACCTGCTCGGCCACCACCGCAACCTGCGCCACCGCGGCGCGGTCTGCCGCGATGGTGCGCTCCAGCGTGGCGATGCGTTCCGCCGCGCTGCCCGCCCAGAACAGCGCGCCCGCCGTCTGCAACAAAAAAGCCGCCACAAGGGCGGCTGGCATCTTTTTCTCGGGCACACGCGGCGCCCATTCGGCCACACTCATCGCACGCTCACATCGTTTCCCGTATTCTGAATCGCCAGCGTCTCGAACCGCGAACCCGCCAGCATCTTCACCACCCGGCGCAATTGCTGGCGCACCTGTTCCGCCGTGCCGCCTGCCGCGCGCTGCATGTCCGGCGTGTTCAAGGCCTGCTTGGCCGAGCGCGTGCCATGCGGTCCCGGCAATGCCAGCAGCAGCGGCACGCCGGCGCGCAAGCCCTGCTGCACATACTCCACGAACCAGTCCTGCCGCACCGTCTTCAGGGCATCGCCGATCAGCATCAGGCTCATGCCCGCCTGCCCGCCAATCACGATATCCTGCGCCAGCACGCCGCAATCGCGCGGCCGCCAGCCTTCGGGCATCGCCCCTCCGATCCAGGCGCAGAAGAACTCCCGGCACGCCCTGGGCCGCGCTTCATAAATCCCGCATCCGCCCGGCCCCAGGTGGCGGCACGCCGCCCCGGTGATCTTCTGGATCTGCGGCGTGTCGATCGCGGGCACCACGCAACAGGCGGTGCAGTCGCCGCACGCGCGCGCCTCAGGCATCTTCGACAATGCCCACGCCCTGGCCGCTGTTGGTCATCACATAAGGCTGGAAGGGATAGGCCTGCAGCCGCTTCAACGCCACTTCCAGCAATTCCTTCACCTTGGCGCGCGATATGGCCGCCGCCTGCCGCATGCCTTGCGTATTCAAGAGACTCTGCGCCCCCTGGTGACCCGCCGGCCCCGGCAGCGTCATCCACACCGGCACGTTGCGGCTCACATTGGTCGCCACGAAGTCGATCAGCTCGGGCTGGCGCACCGCCTTCAGCGGATTGCCCACCAGCATCAGGCTGTAGCCGCCATCCTGGTCCAGCACCTGGAACTCGATCATCACGCCGCTGCGGTCGGGCCGCCACCCATCGCCCAGGTTCGGCATCTGCCGCCAGCCGCAATGGAAGGTGCGGCACACGTC
>JAEZBK010000016.1 GCA_023427355.1 Pseudomonadota bacterium | reverse complement strand
GGGCGGCCCTTTCTGTTTCGGGCCTAGTTGCTGGGGAAGTTGAGCTGTGCGCCGCTGCGAATACCGCTGGGCCAGCGCGAGGTCATGGTCTTGAGCCTGGTGTAGAAATGCACCGCCTCCGGCCCATAGATGCCATGGCTGCCAAAGACAGACCGCTTCCAGCCGCCGAAGCTGTGATGGCCCACCGGCACCGGAATGGGCACGTTGATGCCCACCATGCCCGCCTGCACCTTTTCGGCGAAATCGCGCGCGGCGTCGCCATCGCGGGTGAACAGCGCCGCGCCATTGCCGAATTCATGGGTGTTGATCAGGTTCAAGGCCTCGCCGTAATCGCGCGCGCGCACCACAGACAGGACCGGCCCGAAAATTTCCTCGCGATACACGGTCATGTCGGGCGTGACGCGATCCAGCAGCGTGCCGCCCAGCCAGAAACCCTTCTCATAGCCCTGCAGCGTCAGGCCGCGGCCATCCACCACGACCTGCGCACCTTCCTTTTCGCCCTGGGCGATATAGGCGGCCACCTTGTCGCGATGGGCCTGTGTCACCAGCGGTCCCATTTCGGCAGACGCGTCGGTGGCGGGACCGATCTTCAGCGCCGCCACGCGCGGCTTCAGCTTTGCAACCAGCGCATCGGCGGTCTTTTCGCCCACCGGCACGGCCACCGACACCGCCATGCAGCGTTCGCCCGCCGAGCCATAGCCTGCGCCCATCAGGGCGTCCGCCGCCTGGTCGAGGTCGGCATCGGGCAGGACGATCATGTGGTTCTTGGCCCCGCCCAGTGCCTGCACGCGCTTGGCGGCCGCGCAGCCGCGGGCATAGACATATTCGGCGATGGGCGTGGAGCCGACAAAGCTCACGGCCGCGATCCCCGGATGATCCAGAATCGCATCCACCGCCGCCTTGCCGCCATGCACGATATTGAGCACGCCCGGCGGCAGGCCCGCCTCGGTGAAGACCTCATGCAGCAGGTTGGACGCGGAGGGATCGCGCTCCGACGGCTTCAGGATAAAGCTGTTGCCGCAGGCCAGCGCCATCGGGATCATCCACAAGGGCACCATGACGGGAAAATTGAAGGGCGTGATGCCCGCCGTCACGCCCAGAGGCTGGCGCATGTCATGCACATCCATGCCGGTGGCGACCATCGGGCTGAAACTGCCCTTGAGCAGGTGGGGAATGCCGCAGGCAAACTCGATCACTTCCATCCCGCGCGCGATTTCGCCCAGCGCGTCGGGGTGGGTCTTGCCATGTTCGGCGCTGATGACGTGCGCCAGTTCGTCCTTGCGCGCGTCGAGGATGCGGCGCGCCTCGAACATCACCTTGGCGCGGCGCGCCGGCGTGGTCGCGGCCCAGCCGGGAAAGGCGGCGGTTGCGGCGGCGACGGCGGCGTCCACGTCGGCCACGCCG
Organism: Pseudomonadota bacterium; assembly: GCA_023427355.1. Lineage (GTDB taxonomy): Bacteria > Pseudomonadota > Alphaproteobacteria > Micropepsales > Micropepsaceae > Rhizomicrobium. The sequence continues at coordinate 6,089 of JAEZBK010000016.1, read as the reverse complement.
CCCGAAGGCACGCTGGCGATCTGCTCGCCCGTGGCGGGATTGAAGACGGGCGAGCCGCCGTTGCCTGTGACCGGCTTGCCGGCGATGATGTGCGGGATGATGGTCATGCTACCTGCTTGAGGACGTCTCTTAAGGTGGTGAAGATCTGGTCTATCTGGTCCGGCGCAAGGATAAGGGGCGGGGACAGGGCGATGATGTCGCCGGTCGTGCGCACCAGCAAGCCCGCGGCGAAGCATTTCAGATACGCGTCAAAGGCCCGCGCGGTGGGTTTGCCCGCGATGGGCTGCAATTCAATGCCCGCGATCAGCCCCAGGGTGCGGATATCGGCCACGATGGGAATATCCTTCAGGCTGTGCGCGGCTTCGGCCCATTGGGCGGCCAACGAGGCGCCGCGGGTCAGCAAGCCTTCCTCGTCATAGGTGTCGAGCGTGGCCAGCGCCGCCGCGCAGGCCATCGGATTGCCGGAATAGGTGTACCCATGGAAAAGCTCGATGGTGCCCGGTGGTCCCTGCATGAAGGCGTCGTGGACATGCTTGCGCACCAGGACGGCGCCCATGGGAATGACGCCGTTGGTCAGGCCCTTGGCGGTAGTGACGATATCGGGCTGGACGCCGAAATAATCCACCGCAAAGGGCGTGCCCAGGCGGCCATAGCCTGTGATGACTTCGTCGAAGATCAGCAGGATACCGTGCCGGTCGCAGATTTCGCGCAGCCGTTGCAGATAGCCCCGCGGCGGCACGAAGACGCCCGCCGAACCCTGCACCGGTTCCACGATCACCGCGGCGATGGTGGAGGGATCGTGCAGGGTGCAAAGCCGTTCCAGGTCGTCGGCCAGATCCGCGCCAAATTCCGGCTCCCCACGGGCGAAGAGATTGCGTGGGTCGCCATGGGTGTGGCGCAGATGGTCCACGCCCGCCACCAGAGCGCCGAACATCTTACGGTTGGCGGTCATGCCGCCCACGCTCATGCCGCCGAAATTGACCCCGTGATAGCCGCGCTCACGCCCGATCAGGCGCACGCGCTCGCCCTGGCCGTTCAGGCGGTGCCAGGCCAGCGCGATCTTCAGCGCGGTTTCGACCGACTCCGAACCGGAATTGGTGAAGAAGACATGGTCCAGGTCGCCGGGCATCAGGCGCGCCAGCCGCGCCGCCAGTTCGAACGCCTTGGTGTGGCCCATCTGGAAGGCGGGGGAATAATCCAGCTCATGGGCCTGGCGCGCGATGGCCTCGCTGATGCGCGGGCGGCCATGGCCGGCATTGCAGCACCACAAGCCCGCCGTGCCATCCAGCACCTGGCGGCCGTCATCGGTGGTGTAGTGCATGCCGCTGGCGGCCACCATCATGCGCGGAGCAGCCTTGAAGGCGCGGTTGGCCGTGAACGGCATCCAGTAGGCGTCTAGGGAATTGGTGGTCACGGACATGGGAAACTTCCTCTGGCTGTGACGCCCTTGGCCCGCCGCCAGAGTTAGCGGAAGCGGCGCGTCCGCGCCATCCTTGACTCGTATTCCGGGGGGTGGAAGCGTGGTCCCATGTCCTCTGTCCTGCCGCTCACTCCGCGCGAAAATCCCCGCGCCGCGCCGCCCGATGATGGCCGCAACCCGATATCCGCCTTCGACGCCGACCTGATCGAAAGCGTGGCGGTGAACCGCAGCGCCGCCGAGCGCCGCGCCGCGTCGCTGCCCACCCGCCGCACGGTGAAGAAACAATGGCAGGCCGCGTGGCTGGTGCGCGCGATCCAGTGCATGGACCTGACCACCCTGTCGGGCGACGACACGCCGGGCCGGGTGCGCCGCCTTTGCGCCAAGGCGCGCCAGCCGGTGCGGCAGGAGACGCTGGACGCCATGGGCATTGGCGGCATCGGCGTGACGGTGGGGGCTGTCTGCGTCTATCACGCCATGGTCGGGACGGCGGTGGAGGCACTTGCCGGCACCCACATTCCGGTCGCCGCCGTGTCCACCGGCTTTCCGGCGGGGCAGTCGCCGCTGGACCTGCGCATCCGGGAGATCGAGGCCTCGGTCGCGGCGGGCGCGATGGAAATCGACATTGTCATCCATCGCGGCCATGTGCTGACCGGCAACTGGCGCGCCGTCTATGACGAGATGAAGCTGTTTCGCGAAGCCTGCGGCCCTGCCCATGTGAAGGCGATCATCGGCGCGGGCGATCTGGGCACGCTGGAAAATGTCGGCAAGGCCTCCATGGCCTGCATGATGGCGGGCGCGGATTTCATCAAGACCTCCACCGGCAAGGAGCCGACCAACGCCACGCTGTCCAATGCGCTGGTGATGTGCCGCATGATCCGGCACTGGCAGGCGATGACCGGGCACAAGGTCGGCTTCAAGCCGGCAGGCGGCATTTCCACCGCCAAGGATGCGATGAATTTCCAGTTCGTGATGAAGGAAGAGCTGGGCGATGACTGGCTCACGCCGCATCTGTTCCGCATCGGCGCCTCCAGCCTTCTCACCGATATCGAGCGGCAGCTCGACCATTTCACCAGCGGGCGCTATTCCTCCGCGCATCGCCATCCGATGGCCTGAGCATGAGCAGTGTCGCCGACATCTTGAACACCATGGATTACGGGCCGGCGCCCGAAAGCGATGCGCCTGCGCAGGCGTGGCTGGACAGCCATGGCCGCCATTTCGGGCATTTCATCGGCGGCAACTGGGTCGCCGGCGCGAGGACCTTCGACACGGTGAATCCCGCTACCGGCAAGGTGCTGGCCGCCATCGCGCAGGGCAGTGCGGCCGATGTGGATGCGGCGGTGGCGGCGGCACGCGCCGCGCAACCCGGTTGGGCGAAACTCTCCGGCCATGGCCGTGCGCGGCATCATTATGCCCTGGCGCGGCTGGTGCAGAAACATGCGCGTCTTTTCGCGGTGCTGGAGACGCTGGCCAATGGCAAGCCCATCCGCGAAAGCCGCGACGTGGATGTGCCGCTGGTGGCGCGGCATTTCTATCACCATGCGGGCTGGGCGCAGTTGCTGGCGGCCGAGTTCCCCGGCCATGCGCCTCTGGGCGTGGTGGGGCAGGTGATTCCGTGGAATTTCCCGCTGCTGATGCTGGCCTGGAAGATCGCGCCCGCGCTGGCGGCAGGCAACGCCGTGGTGCTGAAACCCGCCGAGGATACCAGCCTCACCGCACTGCTGTTCGCGCAGATATGCAACGAGGCAAAGCTGCCCCCCGGCCTCGTCAATATCGTCACCGGCGCTGGCGAAACGGGCCGGGCGCTGGTGGCCCATCCCGGGGTGGACAAGGTCGCCTTCACCGGCTCGACCGAGGTGGGCCGCGCCATCCGACTGGCCACCGCGGGCACGGGCAAGCGCCTGTCGCTCGAACTGGGCGGCAAGTCGCCCTTCATCGTCTTTGAAGATGCGGACCTCGATGCTGCCGTGGAAGGCGCAGTCGATGCGATCTGGTTCAACCAGGGCCAGGTGTGCTGTGCGGGATCGCGCCTGCTGGTGCAGGAAAGCGTGTCGGATCGATTTGTCACGTTGCTCAAGGCGCGGATGGAAAAGCTTCGCGTGGGCGATCCGCTGGACAAGCTCACCGATATCGGCGCGATCGTTTCGCCGGTGCAACGCGCGCAAATCGCGCAACAGGTCGATGCCGGCGTCAGGGCGGGCGCGGTGCTGTTCCAGCCGCCCGGATGTCCCGAAGGCTGCTTCTATCCGCCGACGCTGCTCACCAATGTCGAGCCCGCATCGCCGCTGGCACAGGAGGAAATCTTCGGACCCGTTCTGGTGGCGATGACTTTCCGCACACCCGCCGAGGCGGCTTCGCTGGCCAACAATACGCGCTATGGGCTGGCTGCCAGCATCTGGAGCGAGAATATCAATGTCGCGCTCGACCTGGCGCCAAAGGTCAAGGCGGGTACGGTCTGGATCAACTGCACCAACCAGTTCGACGCGGCCTGCGGTTTTGGCGGCTTGCGCGAATCCGGCTTTGGCCGGTAAGGCGGCCGCGAAGGCATGCTGGAATATCTGAGGCCTCCGCCGATCCGGCCCGCGCCTGCGGCGTCCGCGCCTGTGCCCATGGTGATCGAAGACGATGCGATAGACCGGACCGCCAAGCTGTTCATTGGCGGCAAACAGGCCCGGCCCGATGGCGGTGCCAGCCGCGCCATCCTGTCGCCCTCGGGTGAACGAATCGGCCTGGTGGGGGAGGCTGGCCGCAAGGACATCCGCAACGCCGTCGAAGCTGCCCAGAAGGCCGAAGGCTGGTCCGCCGCCAGCGGCCATGCCCGCGCGCAGATCCTTTATTATGTCGCCGAAAACCTCTCGGTGCGGGCGAAGGAATTTGCCGAACGCATTCGTGCCATGACGGGCGCGGGCAAGGCCGCCGCCGCGAAGGAGGTCGAGGCGTCCCTGCAGCGCCTCTTTACCTATGCTGCCTGGGCCGACAAGCATGACGGTGCTGTGCACAATCCGCCTCTGCGCGGTCTGGTGCTGGCGATGCATGAACCGTTGGGCGTGATCGGCATCGCCTGTCCGGACAAAGCGCCGCTGCTGGCCTTCACCTCGCTTGTCGCGCCTGCCGTGGCGATGGGCAATCGCGTGGTGGTGGTGCCGTCACAGGCCCATCCCCTGGCGGCGACCGATTTTTACCAGGTGCTGGAAACCAGCGACATGCCGGCGGGCGTGATCAACATCGTGACCGGCGGGCGCGACGAACTGGCCAAAACGCTGGCCGAGCATCGTGGCGTGGACGCGATGTGGTATTTCGGCCCGGACGGCAGGGCCATCGAGGCTGCGTCCGCCGACGACCTGAAACAGACCTGGATCGGCGGCGCGTATGATTGGCACGATGGATCGGCGCAAGGCCGCGCCTTCTTGGCCCGTGCGACGCAGGTAAAGAATATCTGGATCCCTTATGGAGCCTGATGCCTAGGCCAGGCCGCCCTTGCTCTCGATGAAGGCGATGACATCGGCCACGCCCTGGCCGGTCTTCATGTTGGCGAAGACGAAGGGACGTTGGCCCCGCATTTTCTTCGCATCGCGGTCCATCACTTCCAGCGACGCCCCCACCAGCGGCGCCAGGTCGATCTTGTTGATGACCAGCAGGTCGCTGCGGGTGATGCCGGGGCCGCCCTTGCGCGGAATCTTGTCGCCTGCCGACACGTCGATCACATAGATGGTGATGTCGGCCAGCTCGGGCGAGAAGGTCGCGGCCAGATTGTCGCCGCCGCTTTCAATGAAGATGGCTTCCAGCCCGGGAAACTTCGCATTCATCTCGTCCACCGCCGCCAGGTTGATCGAGGCATCCTCGCGGATGGCGGTGTGGGGACAGCCGCCGGTCTCCACACCCGCGATGCGCTCGGGATCGAGCGCGCCGCTGCGGGTGAGGAACTCCGCGTCCTCCTTGGTGTAGATGTCGTTGGTGATGGCGGCGATATTGTAGCGCGTGCGCATCTCCTTGCAGAGGCGGTCCATCAGGGCGGTCTTGCCCGATCCAACCGGGCCGCCAACGCCAACGCGCAATGCCGTGCTCATGTGCGGAACAACCTTGTATACTGGGTTTCGTGTTTCATGCTGGCCCAATCGGCCATGGGGGCTGCGCTGCCGACATCGCGCGCATCGCGCCCCAGCGCAGCTTCGGCCGCGGCCAGGATCGGCGCTTCCAGCCGCACCATGATGCGTTGGCCCGCCGTCTGGCCCAGGGGGATCAGGCGGATGCCCGCCGATACCAGATTTCCGGTGAAGGCCTGGAAGTACGCCACCAATGTTTCGCGCAAGGCTATGCCGTTAAGCGCGGCGGCCAGCCCGACGGCGCTGGGATAGGCGATGGCCTCGCGCGCCACCAGAGGCATGGCCCAGGCCAGGGCAGGCGAGGGTGGCAGCACATCGCGCAGCGTGGCGACGAAGGCCCTGCCCTGGGCCAGCGATTCCAGCGCGAATTCCCGTGTGGGCTGCCAGGCACAGGCTTCGGCGATGGCCGCAAGCAGCGCGTCGGAATTATGCGCGGCCACTGCGTCATGGGCGGCGCGCAACTGGTGTGCGCCCACCGCACCGAATTCATGCGCCAGGCCCGCCGAGATCCAATCGCCCAGCCGTGCTTCGTCCGGTACCAGGCCGTCCTCCACCGCCCATTCCAGGCC
>JAEZBK010000009.1 GCA_023427355.1 Pseudomonadota bacterium | reverse complement strand
GGTTGATATCCTGGATCCTGATGTTGCCATAGACGCCGTTCTGCGCGCCGGGCGTATAGGAAAGCTGGGCATAGGTATTGCTGACCAGATTGACGCCATCGGTGGTGGAAACCGCCAGGCCGCCATCGGGCTGCTGGGTGATGCGGATATCCATTTTCGCGGCCAGCTTTTGCAACGCCACATCGCGCTGGTCAGCCAGACCCGTATCCTCGTTGCCGGCGGCCACCGCATTCTTGATCTGGGTGTTGAGCGTGAAAAGCTGCTGCAGTAGGCCATTCACGTCCGAGACCGAGTTGGCAATCTGGCCGTCAATCTGGGTCTGCATGGTGGTGATGGTCTTGGACACCCCGGCGACCTGGTCGGCCATGCTGGTCAGCGCACCCAATATCGCGGTGTAGCTGGCGGGCGCGGTGGGCGCCTGGCTGGCCGTGGCGAAAGCCTTTTGCAGATCGGTCAGACGGGTGGCGAGCGACTGCTTGTCGCCCGGACCACCCAGGATGCCGCCAAGCTGTGCAAAGAGGTCGGCCTGCGCACCATACTGCGCCGCGCCGGCACCGGCAGACAGGCTTTCCTGCTGCAGGAAGCGGTCCACCACGCGCTGTACGCTGGCGATGTCCACGCCCATGAGCTGGCCGCCGGGCGCCAGCGTCTGCTGCTGCACGACGCGGCGGGCATAGCCCTCTGTATTGATGTTCGCCACATTGTTCGAAACCACGGCCAGCGCCGCGCTGTTGGTCTTCAGCGCAGTCAGGGCAGAGGAGGCGATGCCGTTCAGGCTCAAGGGACGGTCCGGTGGCTTTGTTACGCCAGACGATGTCGCAAGGGCCGTGCCAGATTGTTAAGGGCATTTTTCCAGGGATATGCGGCTTTTGCATGGGCCCCGCACCCGGCAGTCTTTGCCGGTGCGGCAGACAATGCCTGTGCATTTGCGTCGGTGCGCGCACCACCCGAACAGGAAAATCCAGGCAAAGCGCGGCGTTTGCTCTGGTCCGCCGCTTGCTACGGATGATCCGCACACCAGTCACGAGATCACCCCTTGGCCTCTTCGGCAGCACAGAACATCCCCGGCAGCGCGCATATCCAGGCGCTGCATAACAAGGCGCATCAAAAGCCCGCAGCCGACAAGTCTGCGCAGGGCGAGAAATTCGCCGACCTGCTCGCGGAGAATGATGCATCCCAGCCGGTGAAGCAGGCCCAGCCCCGCGAGAAGACGGCGCGTACCGAGAAAACCGCCAGCACAGGCGAAAAGAAAGAGGCCGTCCCGGACGCAAAGGAAGAAACCGCCCAGGATGATGTGGCGGAGGCACGCGAAGCCGAGCCCAAGCAGGAAGCCCAAGGCGACGCCGAAGACAAGCAGGAAGCGGCCAATGACAATGAAACGCCCGAGGGCGTTGCGCCGCAGATGGCACAGGCCGATGTGCAGGCGAAGCTGAAACAGACCGCCACCTCTACCCCGCAAGACGATACCGTGGGCAAGTCCGCTGGCGGCAAGCCTGAAGCGCTGGCGGATGCGCGCGCCCAAACGGAGGCGGAAGAGGCCGCGCAGACCGGGACCGAGGCTCCGGAATTTGAAAAGGCGCTGCACGAAGCCAAGGCAGAAGCGCCCCGCACGACCGAAACCGCCGCGCCCAAGCCGGTGGAAATGAAGCCCGCCAACGACATCGCCCCTGCCGCCTTGGGGGGCAGTTCGCCCACACAGCACAACATAGCCGGTACGGAAAAGCTCACACAGACGGCCCAGACACCGGCTGCGCAGCCCCATCATCCCACGCCCGACGTGAATCAGTTCGCCGTGGAAGTGGCCGCCCGCTCTCAGGCCGGCGCCAAGCAGTTCGACATCAGGCTCGATCCGCCGGAACTGGGACGGGTGGATGTGCGCCTTTCGATAGATGCCGCCGGCAAGGCCGAGGCGCATCTGACGGCAGAGTCGTCCCAGACGCTGGACCTGCTGCAGAAGGATGCCTCCGTGCTGGCGCGTGCGTTGCGCGATGCGGGCCTGAACCTGAGCCAGGACGGGCTGAATTTTTCGCTGAAAAGCCAGCAGCAGGCCGGTGAACAGGGCCGCCAGCAGGGCCAGCACGGCCGCAACAGCATGGGCGCACAACCCAAGGAACAGGAAGACGTCCAGGCAAGCGCCTATCAGCGCCGCAGCCTGGGGCTTCTGGATATCAGGATATAGGCCATGAGCATGATTACCGGCATCGCGGGCAATGCGGCGTCCAGCGCGAACAGCGCCAGCGCCAAGCTGTCGGGCAACTTCGAGACGTTCCTGACGCTGCTCACCACGCAGCTCAAGAATCAGGATCCCACCGCACCCATGGATTCCAACCAGTTCACGCAGCAGCTGGTGCAGTTCAGCCAGGTCGAGCAGCAGATCGCCACCAACACCAACCTGGCCGGGCTTCTGGCCCAGGGCCAGGCGCAGACCGCCGCCTATGCCACCTCCTATCTGGGCAAGACGGTGTCGGTCACCAATGGCCTGGCTTCGCTCGAAGAAGGACAGGCCAATTGGAGCTACACGCTGGAAGCCGCCGCAGGCGAGACGATGCTGACCGTCACCGACCTGAACGGGAAGGTGGTCTTCACCGGGCCCGGAGAAAAGAATGCGGGCACGCACAATTTCGCCTGGGACGGCAAGGACAATAACGGCAACGCGCTTGCGGATGGCGCCTATCGCCTGACCGTGACGGCCGCCGCGACCGATGGCGCCAAGGTGAACACCAATGTCGCCAGCGCAGGCCGCGTCGGCCAGGTGGACATGACGGCGGGCACGCCACGCTTCGTCATCGGCAACATGACGGCCGGCATGGGCGAAATCGCCGCCGTCGGCAACTGAGTTTTTGAAACATGACGCGGCAGAAGCCGCGCCCAAGAAAAGCGGGACCGGCGAAGCCTTTACCGCCTCGAAGGAAGAGCAAGATGAGCCTTTACGGAGCCATGAATATCGGTGTTGCCGGCCTGGCCGCGAACAGCGCGGCGCTGAGCGTCACTTCGTCCAACATCGCGAACGTCAACACGGTGGGCTACAAGAACTCCACCGCCAATTTCATGACATTCCTGAATGCCGCCAATGGGGTGGGCAGCAATGCCTCGGCCGGCGTGGGGATGCGCGCCAGCCAGAATGTGACCATGCAGGGCCTGCCGCTGAACACCGGATCGGCCACCGACATGTCCATCGCTGGCAATGGGTTCTTCGTGGTGGCGTCGAACGCTTCGCCCACCGCCAACCAGGCCTTCACCCGCGCGGGCAACTTCACCCCCGACAATGCCGGCAACCTGGTCAATGCCGCGGGCTATTATCTGCTGGGCTACAAACTGGATTCCGCCGGCAGTGTCCCCACCGACACCTCCAAGCTGGAACTGATCAACGTCTCGACCCTGTCGGGCACGGCAGAGCCGTCCACCACCATGGCCATCAAGGCGAACCTGCAGGCCAGCACCACGGCCACCGCAGGCTATACCGCAGGCGACATGACGTCGGGCGCCGTGACGCCGGACTTCCAGCGCACGGTCAACGTCTATGACAGCCAGGGCGGCACGCAGCCGGTGAACTTCTCCTTCGTCAAGACCGGCGCCAACAGCTGGGCCTATGAAGCCAGCTATACGGGCGATGCCGCCAACATCACCGGCACGAACCCCATCGCGCAGGGCAATATCAGCTTCAACACCGATGGCACCCTGGCCAATGTGGATGGCGGCACGCCGGCGACCGGCTCCATGTCGCTGAACATCCCCTGGGCCGCGGCTTCGGGCCTGTCGGCGCAAAGCGTCAATGTGAGCTTCGGTACGGTGGGTGGCACGGCGGGCCTGACCCAATACGACAC
>JAEZBK010000254.1 GCA_023427355.1 Pseudomonadota bacterium | reverse complement strand
GATATGGGGCTTTACCGCTACCAGCCTGATGGCGACGAAGCCCCGGAATATTTCGATGCCAAGGGCGAAAGCGTCAAAGGCCTGCTGATGAAGACGCCCGTGGACGGCGCGCGCATCTCATCGGGCTTCGGTTCGCGCTTCCATCCGATCCTGGGCTATACCCGCATGCACAAGGGCGTGGACTTCGCCGTGCCGATCGGCACGCCGGTCATGGCGGCCGGCAATGGCACCGTGCAGTTCATGGGACGCGCCAGCGGCTTTGGCAATTTCGTGCGCATCAATCACGGCAATGGCTACATGACCGCCTATGCGCACCTGTCGCGCTTCGCTGCGGGCATGCGCAGCGGCGCCCGCGTGCGGCAGGGACAGGTCTTCGCCTATAGCGGCAATACCGGCAATTCCACCGGACCGCACCTGCATTACGAAATCCATGTCAACAACGGCCAGGTCAACCCGCTGACGGTGAAGATGGCGCAAGGGCGCACGCTGGCCGGACGGGAGCGCACCATGTTCCTGGAGCGGCGCATGAAGATTGACGAGGAAATGGCGGCGATGGCGCTGGAGACGCGCATCAGCGGCATCCCTTCCGATCTGCGCCAGGCAAGAGCGAGGTAATCCGGAAATCCCGAGCGCCGCAGCGACAGCCGCGGCGCGACCACCGGATTGGGTTAGTGAATGATCTTGGGTTCGCCGGTGGCCTTGGTCTGCCACAGCACGCCCAGCATGATGCCCTTGGAACGCGGGAGCATCACCACCGCCAGCGCCGTGAAGAACACCGACCATGCGGTCAGCGCCAGCCAGCGCGGCATCAGGCCTTCCAGGTCGACCAGGAACGCCATGGGTAGGAAGACATGGCCCAGCACGATGATGGTCAGCCAGGGAGCGGCATCGTCGGCGCGCAGGGTGCCGAAATGGGCGCCGCATTCGGCACAGTCATCCACCTGCTTGAGGAAGGTGCGAAACAGCTTGCCTTTGCCGCAGGACGGACAGCGGCCCAACGCGCCGCGTTCGCAGGCCTTGCGCAGGGTTACGTCTTCAGGGGTGCCGGTCATGTGCCTTCTCCCGTGTGGCTGTGGCAAAGCTAGGCATTCCTTATGATTTTCGCGATCCCGCCCATTGCCGCTGCGGCGATATGGCCCGAGCCGCGCATTTTTGCGCGGCCCCCCTGCGCTTGGGCAAAGCCCCGCCACCCCTTTGGCACGAGGTGCCCTTAAAGGTAACCGGCGAGGCGAAGCCGACCAACCGGCGAAGTCGGGACGGGAACAATCAATTCAAAGACGTCCCCGGCGGCGGCAGATCGGCCAGTTCGTCCGCCGAGGCGGCGAATTCCTGTCCGTTGATGGTCAGCCCGCTCGTGCTGGCGCTGACCGCGACCGTGGCGCCGTCGCCGACCTTGCCTTCCAGCAACAGTTGGGCGAGCGGATCCTGGAGCCGCCGCTGGATCACGCGCTTGAGCGGACGTGCGCCATAGACGGGATCGTAGCCGGCATTGCCCAGCCAGGTGCGCGCCTTGTCGTCCAGCGTGACGGCGATCTTGCGATCGGCCAGCAGCTTGCCCAGGCGCGCGATCTGGATGTCCACGATCTTGTCCATGTTCGCACGCGTCAGGCGATGGAACAGGATGATCTCGTCCAGGCGGTTGAGGAACTCCGGCCGGAAATGCGCGCGCACGGCCTGCATCACCGCAGCACGGCTCTGCGCCTCGTTGCCGCCCTCCACCGACATGAATTCGGTGCCCAGGTTGGAGGTGAGGATGATCACCGTGTTCTTGAAATCCACGGTGCGGCCCTGTCCGTCGGTCAGGCGGCCGTCATCCAGCACCTGCAACAGCACGTTGAAGACATCCGGGTGCGCCTTTTCGACCTCGTCGAACAGGATCACCTGATAGGGACGGCGGCGCACGGCCTCGGTCAGGACGCCCCCCTCTTCGTAGCCGACATAGCCGGGCGGCGCGCCGATCAGGCGTGCGACGGCGTGTTTTTCCATGAACTCGCTCATGTCGATGCGCACCAGCGCACTGTCGTCGTCCAACAGGACGGCGGCCAGCGCCTTGGTCAGTTCGGTCTTGCCAACGCCGGTGGGGCCCAGGAACAGGAAGGAACCGATGGGCCGGTTGGGATCCTGAAGACCGGCGCGGGCGCGGCGCACCGCGTTGGCGATGGCCTTGACCGCCTCGTCCTGGCCGACCACGCGATTTTCCAGCGAGTCCTCCATGTGGAGCAGCTTCTCGCGCTCGCCTTCGAGCATCTTGTCCACGGGGATGCCGGTCCAGCGTGACACCACGCCGGCGATATGCTCGGCCGTGACGGCTTCACCCGACAATGCGGCGTCTTTCTTCGCATCAATGTCGGCCAGCTGCCGTTCCAGGCCGGGGATGACGCCATAGGTCAGTTCGCCCGCGCGGGCAAAATCGCCCTTGCGCTGGGCGATCTCGACATCGCTGCGCGCGGCGTCGAGTTTTTCCTTCAGCGACTGGACGTCGGCGACGGATTTCTTCTCGTCCTGCCACTTGGCGGTGAGCGCGGCGGATTTTTCGCCCAGGTCGCCCAGTTCCTGCTCCAGCGCGACAAGCCTGTCCTTCGAGGCCTTGTCGGATTCCTTTTTCAGGGCCTCGCGCTCGATCTTGAGCTGGACGATGCGGCGGTCCAGTTCATCGAGCGCCTCGGGCTTGGAGTCGATCTGCATGCGCAGGCGGCTGCCCGCCTCGTCCATCAAGTCAATCGCCTTGTCTGGCAGGAAGCGGTCGGTGATGTAGCGGTTGGAAAGCGTCGCCGCCGCCACGATGGCGCTGTCGGTGATGCGCACGCCGTGATGCAGTTCGTATTTCTCCTTCAGGCCGCGCAGGATCGAGATGGTATCTTCCACAGTCGGCTCGCCCACGAACACCGCCTGGAAACGCCGCGCCAGGGCGGCGTCTTTCTCCACATATTTGCGGTATTCATCCAGCGTGGTGGCGCCGATGCAGTGCAATTCGCCGCGCGCCAGGGCGGGCTTGAGC
>JAEZBK010000141.1 GCA_023427355.1 Pseudomonadota bacterium | reverse complement strand
TCCAGGTGGTGGGCACGCAGCGCATCGAGAATGCGACCGTGCTGACCTATGTGAACCTGCGCGCGGGCGATCTCTACAGCCCCGAGGAAGCAGACGTGGCGGTGAAGGCGCTGTTCGCCACCGGCCTGTTCACCTCGGCGACGCGGATCGACTTCAATCCGGCCAACGGTGTCCTGACCGTGCGCGTGACCGAGAACCCCATCGTCAACCAGGTGGTTTTCGAGGGCAACAGCAAGATCTCGTCCAAGGACCTGACCAAGGAAACCCAGATCAAGCCGCGCGCCGTCTTCACCCGCGCCAAGGTGCAGGCGGACGTGACGCGCATCATGGAGCTGTATCGCCGCAACGGCCGCTTCGCCGCGCGCATCGAGCCGCAGATCATCTCGCGCCCGCAGAACCGCGTGGACCTGATCTTCTCCATCACCGAGGGCGACAATACCGGCGTCAGCCGCATCAATTTCGTCGGCAACAAGATCTTCGACGCCGCCACGCTGCGAAGCGTGATCGCCACCGAGGAGAGCGCCTGGTGGAAGATCCTGTCCACCAACGACAATTACGATCCCGACCGGCTGGCCTATGACCGCGAATTGCTGCGCCGCTATTACGTCGCGCGCGGCTATGCCGATTTCAACGTCACCAGTTCCGTGGCGCAGCTCACCCCCGGCGCGGAAAGCTTCTTCATCACCTTCACCATCAACGAAGGCCCGCGCTATCGCCTGGGCAAGGTGCAGGTGGATTCCAAGATCACCGAGCTGCCGGAAAAGCAGCTTCTGCCGGCCCTGCGCATGGCGCCGGGCGACTGGTACAATTCCGAGCGCATCCAGCAGGGCCTGGATTCGCTGACCAACCTGGCGGGCACGCGCGGCTATGCCTTTGCGCAGGTGACGCCGCGCATCGAACGCAACCGCGAAGCGCGCACCATCGACGTCAATTTCGACGTGGCGCAGGGCCCGCGCGTCTATATCGAGCGCATCGACATTGCCGGCAACACCCGCACGCTGGACCGCGTTATCCGCCGCGAATTCCGCCTGGTGGAAGGCGATGCCTTCAACCGCGTGCTGCTGGACCGTTCGCAGCAGCGCATCCGTTCGCTGGGCTTCTTCAAGGACGTGCAGGTGCGCAACACGCCGGGCAGCCAGCCCGACCGCACCAACGTCACCGTGTCGGTGACGGAGCAGTCCACCGGCTCCATCGCCATCGGCCTTGGCTATTCGTCCTACTCCAGCATCATCGGCGACATCAGCTATACCGAAAGCAACCTGTTCGGCCGCGGCCAGTCGCTGGCGGCGATCGCGCGCATGTCCTATGTGCAGAAGCAGTTCCAGCTCAGCTTCAGCGAGCCCTGGTTCCTCGACCGGCCGCTTTCGGCGGGCATCGACCTGCAGAAGATGGTGACCGAATATACCCAGGCGGCGTTCTCGGGCGACACCACGGCGGCGGTGCTGAAGCTGGGCTTCCCGGTGTCGGAATTCTCGTTCGTCTCGCTGAACTACATGTACAAGATCCAGAAGATCAGCGTGAACGGCGCGGCGCCGCTGGAAATCCTTCTGTCGGACGGCAACCAGAACGGTTCGGTGATCGGCTACACCTACAGCTACAACAATGTGGACGATTTCCGCGTCCCCACATCGGGCGGCACCTTCTCCTTCTCGCAGTTCTTCGCGGGCTTTGGCGGATCGCTGAAATACCTGGAAAGCCAGGCGACCATGTCGGCCTATACGCCGCTGCCGCTGGGCTTTGTGGGCGGCCTGTCGTTCCGCGCCAAGTACATCACCGGCTATGACGGCAGCCGGGTGCCGGTCAATTCGCGCTATTTCGAGGGCGGCGACAGCTTCCGCGGCTTCTCCATCGCCGGCGTCGGTCCGCGCGACGTCTCGCAGGACGAGCGCATCTCGGCGGTGGGCGGCAATGTGTCGGCCATCGGCACGTTCAACCTCTCCATGCCTTCGCTCTTTCCCGAAAGCGCGGGCATCAAGGTTTCGTTCTTCACCGATTTCGGCACCGTGGGCCACCTGGACAGCGTGACCAACCGCACCTGCACCGTGACCAACTGCGTGCGCGACAATCTTGCCTTCCGCGCCTCCACCGGTCTCAGCATCGAATGGGTCTCGCCCTTCGGTCCGCTGCAGATTGATCTGGGCATCCCGCTGGTGAAGGCGCCTTACGACCGTGAACAGATCATCCACCTGAGAACCGGAACAGGACTCTAACCGATGAAGAAGACCCTCGCGATTTCGCTGATCCTTCTGGCCGCTGCCGCGCCCGCGCTGGCGGCGCCGCCCCAGCCCAAGATCGTGGTGCTGGATCGCACCGCGCTGATCCAGTTCTCCAAGGCGGGGCAGGATGTGAGCAAGCAGCTCCAGACGCTGTCCAGCCAGACCCAGGCCAGCCTGGCGTCGCAGCAGAAATCGCTGGCGGCCGAAGGCGAGAAGCTGCGGCAGGAAGTTGCCATCCTGGGCGCGGAAGCGCGCAAGCAGCGCGAGGATGCCTTCAATGCCAAGGTGCGCAACGCGCAGGCGGGCGCCGAGCGCCGCCAGGTGCAGCTGCAACAGGCCGCTGCGCAGGCGCAGGGCACCATCGCCAAGGCGCTGGAGCCCATCGTCAACGAGATCGTCAAGGCGCGCGGCGCCAACATGGTGGTGGACAAGAGCGCGGTGATCTTCGCCAGCAACAACGCCTTCGACATCACCCCGGACGCCATCGCCAAGCTGGATGCGCAGCTTCCCACCGTGAAGGTCACGCTGGGCGGGGCCGCGCCCGCGAAGCCCTGACGCAATGGCCGATCCGCGCTTCTACCGCAACCAAGGGCCCCTGACGCTCGGGGCGCTTTGCGCGAAGCTGGGTGTGGCGGCGCCTTCCGCACCCGATGCCGTGATCGCCGATGTGGCGGGGCTGGATGGGGCGGGGCCGCAGCATCTTTCCTTCTTCAATGGCGCGCGCGACCAGAAGGCCGGTTTCGCGCGCAGCCGCGCCGGCTTCTGCCTGGTGCCCGACAAGGGCGTGGCCGATGCGCCCGGCGCCATGACGCTGGTGCCGGTGAAGGCGGTGGGGCCGGCTTTCTCAGCCGCCTGTGCGCTGTTCTATCCCGAGCATGACGATGTGGCATGGCCATCAGGCGCGATCGATCCCGGCGCGGTGATCGGCGAAGGCGCGACGCTGGCGCCGCATGTGGTGATCGGTGCGGGGGCGCAGATCGGCGAGGGTACGCGCATCGGGCCGGGCGCCGCCATCGGGCCGGGCGTCGCCATCGGGCGCGGTTGCACGATCGGCGCGGGCGTCACCATCACCCATGCGCTGATCGGCGATGGGGTCGTCATCAGGCCGGGTGCGTGCATTGGCGCGCCGGGATTCGGTTTTGCCTCGTCGGCCGCGGGCCATGCCAAGGTGCCGCAACTGGGCCGCGTCATCGTGCAGGACAAGGTGGAGATCGGCGCGAACACCACGATAGACCGTGGCGCGCTGGGCGACACGGTGATCGGCGAAGGCACCAAGATCGATAACCTGGTGATGATCGGGCACAATGTGCGCATCGGACGGCATTGCTTCATCATCGCGCAGGTGGGCATCGCCGGAAGCTGCGAGATCGGCGATTTCGTGGTGCTGGCCGGGCAGGTGGGCATTGGCGATCATGTGCGCATCGGAAGCGGCGCGCGCTTCGCCGGCCAGGCCGGCCTGCCGTCGCACACCAGCTATGAGGGCGGCATGGATTATGGCGGGCTGCCCGCCAAGCCTGTAAGAGAATGGGTGCGCGACCTGGCCGCCTTGAAGGCCCTGCGCCGCCAAAACGGAAAGAAAGATGACTGATACGGTTCTGGACATTGACGCGATCATGAAGCTGCTGCCCCATCGGGCGCCATTCCTGTTCGTGGAAAAGATCACCGACATCGTGCCGTTCGAAAGCGGCACCGGCTGGAAGGCCGTGAGCTACAACGAGCCGCATTTCGCCGGGCATTTTCCCGATTTTCCGGTGATGCCGGGCGTGCTGCTGGTCGAGGCGATGGCCCAGACATCGGGCGCGATCGTGCAACATTCGCTGGGCCAGAATGCGGGCAGCAAGGTCTTCTTCATGACCATGGACGAGGTGCGCTTCCGCAAGCCGGTGCGGCCCGGGGACATGATCCGCATGCCGGTCAAGGCGATCCGGCGGCGCGGCCCGGTGTTCAAGTTCGAGGGCAAGGTCTATGTGGGCGAGGATCTGTGCGCCGAGGCACAGTACAGCGCCATGATCCATGACGGCAGCGAGAAGACCGCGTGATCCATTCCAGCGCCATCGTCGAGGACGGCGCGGTACTGGGCGCGGGTGTCGAGATCGGGCCTTTCTGCCATGTCGGCCCGCGCGTGACGCTGGGCGATGGCGTGCGGCTGATGAGCCATGTCAGCATCATGGGCGTCACCCTGGTGGGCGCGCGCACGGTGGTCCATCCGCAGGCGGTGCTGGGCGGCGAAGGCCAGATCCGGGGCAATGATTTTCCGGAAGGGCGGCTTGAGATCGGCGCCGATTGCGTGGTGCGCGAGATGGTCAGCATGAATTGCGGCAGCAAGCGCGACAAGGGCGTCACCATCGTCGGGGCGCGCGGCTATTTCATGGCGGGAAGCCATGTCGGCCATGATTGCGTGGTGGGCGATGACGTCACCATGGCCAATTCGGTGGCGCTGGGCGGCCATAGCGTCGTCGGCGACCGGGTGATCTTTGGCGGCCTGGCGGCGGTGCAGCAGTTCTGCCGCGTGGGACGTGGCGCCATGGTGGGCGGACTGACCGGCGTCAATCGCGATATCGTGCCCTATGGCATGGCGTTCGGCGATCATGCCGAACTGGCGGGGCTGAACCTGATCGGGTTGAAGCGCAGCGGCAAGAGCCGCGAGACGATCAACGCGCTGCGCGGCGCCTATCGCCATGTCTTCTACGGCACAGATGGCAGCATCGCACAGCGCGCGCGCGAGGCGTTCGACCGCTGGACCGGTGTGGCAGAAGTGCGCGAATTCGCGGAGTTCATCCTGGCCGACGCCAAGCAGGAACTGTGCCTGGCGCGGCGCAGGGGCGGCGAGACGTGAGCAGGCTGGGGCTGATCGCCGGCGGCGGTGACCTGCCGCGCGCCGTGGCGGCGAGCGCCCGCGCCGATGGCCGGGAGGTTTTCATCGCCGCCATCACCGGATCATTGACCGGGGATTGGGTGCAGGACTTCCCGCACGAGTTCATCTCGATGGGCGCGCCGGGGCAGGCCTTCAAG
>JAEZBK010000098.1 GCA_023427355.1 Pseudomonadota bacterium | reverse complement strand
GGCCCGGGGGGTGGTCCGCCCCCGCAAGGCCAATGCCTATCGCTTTGGGGATGACGGGCTGGTGCCCAACCATCCGGCCTGGCCGGTGCTGCATTACCGGGGCGCCGTGGGGCTGGACCCGGCGTTCGACCCCGCCGCGATCTTCGAGGTTCTGTTCGAGGCCCGGGGCTGGAAGGGCAACTGGCGGGACGTGGTCTATGACTGGCTGCACTATCATTCGGACCAGCATGAAGTACTGGGCTTTGCCCGCGGCCGCGCCACCTTGCGGCTGGGCGGCGCCAGGGGCCGCACCCTCGCGCTGAAGGCGGGCGATGTGCTGGTCTTGCCGGCGGGGACCGGGCACCAGCGGCTTTCCATGTCGGACGACCTGCTGGTGGTGGGCGGCTATCCCCGCAAGGGCGGCTATGACATGTGCAGGGCTTCCAAGACCGCGCATGATCCTGCGGCGACCCGCATCGCCAAGGTACCCCGGCCAAAAGCCGACCCCGTCTATGGCGCGGCCGGACCGCTGGCGAAATTGTGGCGGGCGTGATCCGGCTGGGCACGGCGGGCTGGAGCATTCCCTCGCTCTGGGCCACCGCCTTTCCCGCAGCGCCAAGCCAGCTCGAACGCTATGGCGCGCGCATGAAGGCGGTGGAAATCAACACATCCTTCTATCGGCCGCACCAGCGCAAGACCTATGAACGCTGGGCCGCATCCGTGCCGCCGGACTTTCGGTTCGCGGTGAAACTCCCCAAGGTCATCACCCACGAGAACGGCTTGCGGAATTTCGAAACACCGTTGGCGCGGTTCCGGGAGGAGATTGCCGGCCTGGGTGACAAGCTTGGGCCCATCCTGGTGCAGTTGCCGCCGTCACTGTCCTTCGATCCCGCAGCAGCCAGCGCGCTGTTCCGTGCCCTGGAAGGACAGGCGGTCTGCGAACCACGCCATGCCACCTGGTTCACCGACAAGGCCGAGGCTTTCTTCAGGCGGCATCATGTGGCGCGGGTCGCTGCCGACCCGCCGCGGCATCCGGGCGGCGGCCGCCCTGGCGGCTGGCCGCATCTTGCCTATTGGCGCTGGCATGGCGCGCCGCGCATTTACTGGTCGGCGTATGACGATGCGCGGCTGGCGACGCTGACGGATGCCGTGAGCCGCAATGCCGCGCCGGATCGATGGTGCATCTTCGACAATACGGCCAGCGGCGCGGCGCTCAACGACGCGCTGCGGCTGGATGCAATGCTCGAAGCAGCCACCGGTCCCAACCCGGCCGGAACCATTCGCGCTGGCACACCTTATTATCGTGCCGAACAGGAGAACCCCATGGCCCGGAAATATTCCAAGGCGGCTTCGAAGAAGGTTGGCCGCGCCCTGCATGAAATGAAGCGCGGCACGCTGAAGAGCGGCGGCAGCGGCAAGACGGTGAAGAGCCGCAAACAGGCCATCGCCATCGGCCTGTCGGAAGCGCGCGCCGCGGGCAAGAAGGCGCCCGCCCCCAAGAAGAAGGCGATCAGGAAGAAGGCCGCCAGGAAAAAACCGGCGAAGAAGACGAAGCGCTAGTTGGGTGCAAAGCCCAGCGATGTCAGCATCGGCCCGATATCCGGGTCGCGGCCATAGAAAGCCCGGTACATGGGCGCATATTCCAGCGTGTTGCCCCGGCTGAGGATCAGGTCGCGGAAGCGCTGGCCGTTCTGGCGCGTCAGGCCGCCATTCTTCTCGAACCAGTCATAGGCCGCGTTGTCGAGCATCCGGGTCCAGATATAGGCGTAATAGCTGGCGGCATAGCCGCCGCCCCAGATGTGGCGGAAATAGCTGGTGCGATAGCGCGGCGGCACCAGGTCGGTCGCCAGGCCCATCTCCTTCAGCGCGCGATCCTCAAAGGCATCCACATCCTGGCGCGGATCGGCGGGCTTCAGGTCATGCCAGCTCATGTCCAGCTTGGCCGCGGCCAGCAATTCGCCGAAGGCATAGCCCTGGTTGAAGGTGGCGGCGCGCTTGATGCGGTCGGCCAGGGCCTGCGGCATGGGTTCGCCGGTCTGGTAATGCCGGGCATAGTTCTTCAGCACCTCCGGGTGCAGCGCCCAATGTTCGTTGAACTGGGAAGGGAATTCGACGAAGTCGCGCGCCACATTGGTGCCTGACAAAGACGCATAGGTCTGGTCGGCGAAGAGGCCATGCAGCGCATGGCCGAACTCATGGAACATGGTGCTCACTTCGTCCGAGGTCATCAGCGCGGGCTGGCCCGGCGCGGGCGGTGCGAAGTTCGAGACGTTGAACGCCACCGGCCGCGTACCGTCGAGCTTGGTCTGGTCCACCAGGGTGCTGTACCAGGCGCCGCCCGCCTTGTTGTCGCGGCGGAAGAAGTCGCAATACATCAGCCCCAGATGGCTGCCGTCCTGATCGCGCACCTCATAGACCTGCACATCCTTGTGCCAGGTGGGGAAATCGGTGCGCTTGTGGAAGGTGATGCCGTAAAGGCGGTTTGCGGCATAGAAGACGCCATCCACCAGCACGCGATTCAGTTCGAAATAGGGCTTGAGCTGGCTTTCATCCAGGTCGTACTGCGCCTTGCGCAGGCGTTCGGCATAGAAGTCCCAGTCCCAGGGGCGAAGCTGGAAGCCACCGCCCGCCTTGTTGATCTCGGCCTGAAGGGCGGCGGCCTCGCGCCGGCCCGCCGCGGCTGTGGGCGCACCCAGTTGCTGCAGGAAGGCCTGCACGGTGGCCGGATCCTTCGCCATCTGGTCGTAGAGCTTGTAGTCGGCAAACGTCGCATAGCCCAGAAGCGCCGCCTTTTGCGCGCGCAGTTGCGCCACTTCCGAAATCAGGGCGCGGGTGTCGTTGGCATCCTTGCGCTCGGCACTGGTCCACTTGGCCTCGAACAGGCGCTGGCGGGTGGCGCGGTCGGTCAGTTGCGGCAGCAGCGGCTGCTGGGTCGTGTTCTGCAATGCGATGACGAATTTGCCCGACAGGCCACGCTCTTCCGCCGCCTTGGCGGCGCCGGCAATGGCTTCGTCCGACAGGCCCGCCAGCTGCGCCTTGTCGTCCACCACCAGCGCCGCATCCTTGGTGGCGGCCAGCAGCTTGTGCTCGAAGCTGGTCTCCAGGGTGGAGAGGCGCTGGTTCAGTTCGCGCAGTTTCGTCTTGTCCTGCTCGGACAGGCGCGCGCCGGAATGGATGAACTCGCGGTGCGTCACCTCCAGCAGGCGCAGCGACTCGGCATCCAGGCCCAGCGACGCGCGCTGGTCATAGACCGCCTGCACCCGGGCGAACAGCTTGCCGTCGAGATAGATGGCATCGCGATGCGCCGCCAGCTTGGGGGCGATGTCGGCCTCGGTCTTTTGCAGCGCGTCGTTGGTGTTGGCCCCTGCCAGGTGAAAGAAAACGCTGGCGGCGCGGTTCAGCATCTTGCCCGAGCGCTCCATCGCCAGCAGCGTATTGTCGAAGGTGGCTGGCGCCGGATTGTTCGCGATGGCGGTGATTTCCGCCCGCTGGCGGCGCATGCCTTCGGCCAGAGCCGGACCGAAATCGCCATCCTTGATGCGGCTGAAATCCGGCGCCTGGAAGGGCAGCGTGCTGGGGCTGGCGAAGGGCGGCGGGGAAATGGGCGCGTACACCTGCGATGCGGCATAGATCGCCGCGATGCCAACGGCCGAGAGCAGGATGGCAGGCAGGTAACGATGCAACGGCGACATGATTTCCCCTTGGGCCGGACGGCGCGCCCAAGGTTAGCCGATTATTTGCGGCCCGCGAACTGCTTCTGGGCGAAGGCGATGAAATGCGCCCAGTTGGGACCGGCGACATGGCCATAAGGGTGCTGGCGGAACGCCACGGCGCCGCTGTCGAGCATCGTCTCGATCTGCGGCAGCGTATCGGTGCCCAGGCCCTTTTTGCCATAGAACGTCCAGGCCGGGCTGGCGGCCGCGGCGGCCATGAACATTCCCTTGGCATCCTGCCAGGCGTCGCCGGGTATCATGCCAGGATCCATGATGAGGGCGCCGCCACCAATGAAGATGGGGCGCGGCGCGACCAGTGCGATGAACTGATGGGTATCGGCGGGCAGATCGTCGATGGTGCGGCCCGCCGCGCAATATTTCAGGAAGTTGCCCGCCATCCAGTGAAACTCGTTCGGCGCGCACAAATTCTCCGGCAGTTCGCCATAGTTGCGGCGATAGAGATTTGCCCCGCCCGCCCCGGATGAGGAAATGAAACCAATGGCAAAGCGCGGGTCATCGGCCATCGCGATCAGTGCGGCCTTGCCGCCGCGCGAATGGCCGAAGACGCCGACCTTCGCGCGATCGACATCGCGATCGGTAACCAGATAGTCCATGGCGCGGCTTTGCGCCCAGGCCCAGGCGCGCAGCGCACCCCAGTCATCCAGCTTGCGCGGCTGCCCCTTGTTGGTGAGACCGATGATGCCCGCCGCAAGGCCCGCGCCATTGTCGGGCTGAACCTGGCTGGTATTGACCGAGGCAAAGCCCCAGCCCTTTTCCAGCAACTGCTTGGCGGAGGAATCGGCGGGCGGGCCGGACAGGCGCGGATTGGGTGCGCCGCGTCCGGCCAAGGGTGCGGGGGCAGCTGCGCCGGGCGCGGGCGCCCGCGGAACCGTGCCGCCGCCGATGATTACCGGCACGCGGCGTCCTTTCGCGGAGGCTGGCGTCACCAGGTCGAGCTTTATCTCGACGCTGATGGCGCGATAGCCGGAATTGTCCACCGTGCCGGTCAGGCGCTTGACCACCACGGGCACCCCCTCATGGGTGAGGGTTTCGGTGCCGTCGAGTTTCCAGGTGACCTTCGGGATGTGCGCCGGGTATTTTCCATAGACCTCGCTGTCGAACACCGCCTTGATCTCGGCGCGGCGGCGCTCCCAGTCGGCCCGCGTTTTCACCGAGCGACCATTCTTGAACGCCAGCAGATCGGGCAGCGCCGGATAGGGATTGGCCTTGCGCTCGTCATAGTTGGTGAAATTGGCCCCTTGCGGGTTCACCGCATTCCTGGGCGCGCGCAGCTCGGTGATGCCCAGCAACTGCATTTCGCGCATCAACTCCCGGGTGGAGGCATCGAGGATGGCCTGCGCCTCGGGCGAGCGCGGCCGCGCCAGCGCATCGCTGGGAATGAGGGGCGTTACCATCTGCGCCATCGCCGTGGCGGCGCAGGCGCCGGTCAGCACAAGCATGCAGAACAGTCTGGTGGCGGTTTTCATGATGGCAGTCCCCCGGCGAAGCGTGCGCGCATCAAATGGGATTTGGAACACGCCCGCAACGGATGCTGCATTGCGGCAGATTCATTTGGCACGGGTGCAAACGGTTCACGCGGAACAGGGCGCGCCTTTCTTTGACAAGCCCTGCCGCCCGCGCTCTAAAACCTGCGGGGCTTTCGCCATGGGGATTGTGTGCTGAAGATCGTTTCCGCCAAGGTCATTGTCACCTGCCCCGGGCGCAATTTCGTCACCCTGAAGATCGAGACCAGCGACGGCATCACCGGCATCGGCGACGCCACGCTCAACGGCCGCGAATTGTCGGTCGCTTCGTACCTGACGGACCATGTCATTCCCTGCCTGATCGGGCGCGACGCCCACCGGATCGAGGATATCTGGCAGTATCTGTATCGCGGGGCCTATTGGCGGCGCGGACCAGTCACCATGTCGGCCATCGCCGCGGTGGACATGGCGCTCTGGGTCATCAAGGGCAAGGCGGCGGGCCTGCCGGTCTATCAGCTTCTGGGCGGCAAGTGCCGCGACGGCGCCATGGTCTATTGCCACGCCAATGGGGAGACGATTGACGATGTCATCGCGCAGGCATTGTCCTATCGCGAGATGGGTTACAAGGCGATCCGGCTGCAAGCGGGCGTGCCGGGGCTGAAATCCACCTATGGCGTGTCGAAGGACCGTCTGTTCTACGAACCGGCCGATGCTTCGCTTCCGACGGAAAATCTGTGGTCGAGCGAGAAGTATCTGCGTTCGGTGCCACCCCTGTTCGAGGCCGCGCGCAAGGCGCTGGGCGAAGATGTGCATCTGCTGCACGACATCCATCATCGCCTGACGCCGATCGAGGCCGGCCGGCTGGGCAAGGACCTGGAACCTTATCGCCCCTTCTGGCTGGAAGATGCGGTGCCCGCCGAGAACCAGGCCAGCTTCCGCCTGATCCGCCAGCACACCACCACGCCCCTGGCCGTGGGCGAGATCTTCAATTCGATCTGGGACTGCAAGCAGCTGATCGAGGAACAGCTCATAGATTATATCCGCGCCACGGTGGTGCATGCCGGCGGCATCACGCATCTGCGCCGCATCGCCGCCTTTGCCGACATGTACAATGTGCGCACCGGATGCCATGGCGCCACCGACCTGTCGCCGGTCTGCATGTCGGCGGCGCTGCATTTCGACGTCTCGATTCCCAATTTCGGCATCCAGGAATGGATGCACCATACCGCGGAAACCGACGCGGTCTTCCCGCGCACCTACACCTATAAAGACGGCGCGCTCCATCCGGGCGAGGCGCCGGGCCTGGGCGTGGAGATCGACGAGGAACTGGCGGCGCACTATCCATACAAACGCGCCTATCTGCCGGTGAACAGGCTGGAAGACGGATCCATGTACAATTGGTGATCCGCGCATAAGCGGACGCCCGCGCCGGCCGCAATGGCGCAACCAGAACAAGATACGGGGGAAGCCATGCATTCCGAACCGATCACCCTGCGCAAGCACTATGTGCGCTGGATCGTCTGCGCCCTGCTCTTTGGCATCATCGCGATCAACTATGTGGACCGCCAGGTCCTGTCGGTGCTCAAGCCCACGCTGCAGGAACAGTATGGCTGGACCGAAAGCGGCTATGCCGATGTCGCCTTCTGGTTCCAGGCCGCCTATGGCATCGGCTATGTGATCTTCGGACGCGTGGTGGACCGGGTGGGCGCGCGGGCCGGCGGCATCATCGCCATGACAATGTGGGGCATCGCCCATACCGCGCACATTTTCTTCACCACCACGCGCGGCTTCGCCATGATCCGCGTGCCCATGGCCTTTGGCGAAGCCGCCATGTTCCCCGCCTCGCTCAAGGCGATCAGCGAATGGTATCCGAAAAGCGAGCGGGCGCTTGCCATCGGCATCTTCAATGCGGGCACCAGCATCGGCGCCATCGTCGCGCCCTTCATCGTGCCGATCATCACCATCGCCTATGGCTGGCAGATGGCGTTCATCGTTACGGGCATCATGACCTTTGCCTGCCTGGGCGCGTGGATTCTCTTCTATCGCAAGCCCCGCGAGCACAAGAGCATCACACCGGAGGAGCTGGCGCATATCGAGGCCGACCCGGTGGAACCGCAGCGTCCCGTGTCCTGGTCACGCCTGTTCCGCACCCGCGAGACCTATGCCTATATCCTGGGCCGGGCGATGATCGACCCGGTGTGGTGGACCTTCCTGTTCTGGCTGCCGGACTTCTTCCACCGCCGGTTCGACCTGGACCTGCGCAGTTACGGCCCGCCACTCATCGCGATCTATCTGGTGGCCGATATCGGATCGGTGATGGGGGGATGGGGTTCGTCGCGGCTGTACCAGCGCGGGTTCTCCCTCAGCGCCTCGCGCAAGCTGGCCATGCTGGCCTGCGCCCTTGTGGTGACGCCCGTGGCCTTTGCCATGGTTGCGCCCAGCATGTGGATTGCCGTGGCGCTGATCGCGCTGGCCTGTGCCGGGCACCAGGGCTTTTCATGCAACCTCTTCGCATTGCCGTCGGACGTCTTTCCGCGCTGGGCCGTGGGTTCGGTGG
>JAEZBK010000075.1 GCA_023427355.1 Pseudomonadota bacterium | reverse complement strand
GAGGGCAGCACCTCGGTCTGAAGCCGGCGCGGACCGATGATGGCGACCGCCACGGCCGCCAGGCCCAGCGTGCCCACTGCGATCAGGGCAGCCTTGGCCGGGGTGCCGAGGCCTTGCAGCCGCGTCAGCGGATGGGTGGAGGCGGAAGCCGCCGGGCGGCTCTTGCGCGCGGGCTTGCGGGCGCGCCTGGGCTTGGCCGTGGCGCGAGGGGACTGGGGCAGGGGATGGACAGTGGCCATGGGGAAACTCCGGGATGCAGCTTTTGCAACGCAGCTAGGGGCCTTTGGTTCAAAGATGGGGCGTTTTGGCCGTCGCACAAGGATGGGATTGCGCTATATGTGCGGCCATGACCGTCGTCATTGACACGCTAAGGCATCCTGAAAAGGCCCACCGGCCGGATAGCGACATCCAGCGCAAGCCCGACTGGATTCGCGTCAAGGCGCCTGTCAGCCGCGAATATGCCGCCACCCGCGAAGTGGTGCGCGCCAACAAGCTGCACACGGTCTGCGAGGAAGCGGCCTGTCCCAATATCGGCGAGTGTTGGACCAAGCGTCACGCCACCATGATGATCATGGGCGACACCTGCACCCGCGCCTGCGCCTTCTGCAACGTCAAGACCGGGCTGCCGGCCGCCCTTGACGGGAACGAACCCGCCAACGTCGCCCGCGCAGTGAAGACCCTGGGGTTGATGCATGTCGTCATTACCTCGGTGGACCGCGACGACCTCGCCGATGGCGGGGCCAGGCATTTCGCGGACGTCATCACCACAACCCGCAGCGAGAGCCCGAAGACCAGCATCGAAGTGCTGACGCCCGATTTCCTGCGCAAGGACGGCGCCATCGAAACCGTGATGGCGGCCAGGCCGGACGTCTTCAACCACAATCTGGAAACCGTGCCGCGCCTGTATCTCAAGGTGCGGCCCGGCGCGCGCTATTACGCGTCCCTGCGCCTGCTGGAGCGCGCCAAGGAACTGTACCCCGAGGGCTTCACCAAGTCCGGCCTCATGGTCGGGCTGGGCGAAACGCGCGAAGAGATCATGCAGGTGATGGACGACCTGCGCGCCGCGCAGGTGGATTTCCTCACCATCGGCCAGTATCTGCAGCCGACCCGGAAGCATGCCCGCCTGGATCGCTTCTGGACGCCTGACGAGTTCAAGGCGCTGGAAAGCATCGCCCGCGCCAAGGGCTTCCTGATGGTGTCGGCCTCGCCGCTCACCCGTTCCAGCTATCATGCCGACAGCGACTTCGCGCAATTGAAGGCCGCGCGCATCGCCCGCGGTTAGCATGTACCAGGAAACGCGCATCGTCCCGTATCCGGCGGATCTGATGTACCGCGTCGTCTCCGACGTGGAGCGCTATCCGGAGTTCCTGCCCTGGGTGCTGGGCCTGCGGGTAAAATCGCGGCAGGACAATCTGGTGATTGCCGAGATGATGGTCGGCTACAAGGCCTTCCGCGAGAAATACACCAGCCGCGTCGTGCTCGACCCCGCCGCGCTGACGGTGGACGTGACCCAGGCCGAAGGCCCCTTCCGCAAGCTGGAGAACCATTGGCGCTTCACGCCGCTGGAAGACGGGCGCTGCGAGGTCCAGTTCGCCATTGATTTCGAATTCCGCAACCGGCTCCTGGGCGCGGTGGCCGGCGCTTCGTTTGAAAAGGCGCTGCTGAAGATGACCACGGCATTCGAGGCCCGCGCCGCCATCCTGTCTGGCGCCCAGGCCTAGAGCCGCGCCGCCAGCAGCGCCAGCGCCGCCCCCACCGTCGCCAGCCGCACCGCATCGCGACCGATAGCTCCGAAGCGGTGTTCCTCCACCATGCCCGGCACGGCGATGTAAACCAGCCCGACCGGCTTGTGCGCGCTGCCGCCGCCCGGACCGGCAATGCCGGTCACGGCCACAGCGATATCGGCGCGCGAATGGCGCAGCGCGCCGTCCGCCATTGCCAGCGCAACTTCGGCGGAGACCGCGCCATGGGCGGCCAGCAATCCTTCCGGCACGCCCAGCAGTTCCATCTTGGCGTCGTTGGAATAGGTGACGAACCCGCGCTCGAACACGTCGGACGATCCGGCGATTTCCGTCAGCAGGCCCGCAATCAGACCGCCGGTGCAGCTTTCGGCGGTGGCGATCTTCATGCCCTTGGCGCGCGCGGCGGCCAGCACCGCTTCGGCCTGGCGCAAAAGATCGGACGTGAAACTCACAGCGGCAGCCACCAGCGCAGCGCCATCACGCACACCCCCGCCAGCACGCCCGCCAGCACATCGTCCGCCATCACGCCCACGCCACCGGTCAGCTTGCGGTCGGCCCAGCTTACCGGCCAGGGCTTCCAGATGTCGAAAAGACGAAAGAAGACGAAAGCGGCGAAGAAAGGCAGCAGCGCATTCCCGGGCAGGGGCAGGAAGCCGAAGGTCGGCAGTGCGAAGGCGCAGGCCGTCCATTGCCCCGCCAGCTCGTCGATCACGATCTCCTGCGGGTCTTCGGCGCCGGTGACGGCGACATGTGCGCTGGACGCAAAGATGCCGATGATCAGCGCGATCTGCGCCGCCATGATGATTCCCAGCCAGCCGCCCATAAGGCCGATGATGATGGCCAGGGGCAGGGCGATGGCGCTCATCACGGTGCCCGGCGCAAAGGGCGCATAGCCGATGCCGCCCACTGTCGCGATCATTGTCTCGGCGCGCATCAGAACCTCACAGTGGCAATGGCCTGGGCGGCAATGCCTTCGCGGCGGCCGGTGAAGCCCAGGCCTTCGGTGGTGGTCGCCTTGACGCTGACGCGCGACGGATCCAGCGCCAGTATCTCGGCGATCTTCGCCTTCATGGCGTCGCGATGCGGACCCACCTTGGGCCGCTCGCAGATCAGCGTCACATCCACATGGTTGATGACCCCGCCCTTTTCGCGCACCAAGGCGGCGGCGTGATCCAGGAATTTCCACGATGCCGCCCCGCGCCAGCGTTCATCCGTGGGCGGGAAGTGCATCCCGATATCGCCTTCGCCGATGCAGCCCAGCAGCGCGTCGGTCAGCGCGTGCAGGCCGACATCGGCATCGGAATGGCCGTCGAGCGTGTGCGTGTGGGGGATATCGACGCCGCACAGCCATACATGGTCGCCCTCGCCGAAGCGGTGGACGTCGAACCCTGTCCCCTGCCGAACGTCGGGTACAGAAGTCACGGCCACCATCTGCTGCGCCAACGCCAGGTCCTCCGCCGTTGTGATCTTGGTATTGCGCGCCTCACCTTCGACGAGCGCGCAGGCGAGGCCGTGC
>JAEZBK010000304.1 GCA_023427355.1 Pseudomonadota bacterium | reverse complement strand
CAGATACTGGCCGTAGAAGCCGATGTCATAGGCGCCGCGCGTGACCGTCCATTGGCCAAGGGCACCGAAGGCGCTGCGATAATGGTCGCCGCCCACGAAATAGCCCTGGGCCTGCGCGGATACGGTGAAGGTCCCGTCGTCCGGGGTGATATGGGCATAGCCGAGCGTCGCGCCCAACAGGCCCTGGTCAAAGGCGCTGACACTGCCATTGACGCGATAGCTGCCGGTGAAGTCGGCGATCAGGCGCTGGTTCACCGAAAGGCCATGCACGACCGAAAGGCGGCCGGCGGCCTGTGCAAAGCCGTCTTCCTGCGCCAGCGCGCTGGGAGCCAGCGTCGCGAAGCCAAGGGCCGCGAAAGCCGGGATCAGGATGCGCGGATCGCTGGTAGAATTGTTGACGTTGGAATCGTAGCCGCCGGAGAGCGAAAGCTGGCCGCTGATGGCCGTGCCGCCGCCCGACAGGCCCGTATCGAGCGCGCTGATGTAGCGGTCAAGCGTCCGGCGTACATCGACGGGCACAGCGCCCTGGCGTTGGACCGTATCGAGTTCGCGGCGCGCCGCTTCGGGTTCGTTCAACGCGATATAGGCGCGGCCCAGTTCGGCGCGGGCCTGCAGATGCGCGGGCTGCACCGCCAGGACGCGCTCGAAGGCGGCGACGGCGTCTGCAGGGCGGCCACTGTCAATCGCGGCGAGACCCAGGACATAGTTGAAGTCCGCGTTGCCGGCTTCCCGGGTCAGCTCCGGCGCCAGCAAGGCATAGGCCGAAGCCGCCTGCCCGCTTGCCAGAAGCGCCCGCGCCCGGCCCAAATCGGCGGACCAGGACGGCAATGCCACCGTCGCGGCCGCAGCAATCAGCACAGCGGAAATCGCTGCCTTGGTGTGCACAGTCATGAAATTGATTCCCGCTCCAACGTGACGGGAAACTGCCCATGGAGAGTTGGCGCGTCACCCCCTGTTCGGGGGTATCGGCATTGCCACGTCGAGAGTGTCACTTTGCCGCGAAGGCATGAGATGGCCGCACCTGCTTGACCCGCAGGCCGGAGGCGGCGAAATCTGGGCCATGTCCCGCGCGCCCGCCTTTACCGTGATTGTCACCGCCGCTCTGGGACTGGCGTTCGCCGTCCTGATGGTGGTGCTTGCCTGCCGCCAGCCGCATCTGGGCCTGTCGTTCGCTGGCGGCGGACATGGCCGCACGCTGGGCCTGATCGCGGCCGGGAAGAACAGGCTGGAATTGCCTGCCCGCCTGCATGCGCTCACCGCCGCAGACGGCCGCCGCATGACGCTTCGGGACGCGGACCTGCTGGACGATCCGGACTTCATCCAGACCTATCCGGAACTGGATGACTTCTTCGACCGGCAAAGCCGTCTGCACGATCTGCTGGCATCGGGGCCGCTGTCCCTGGAACTGCGCGGGCCCGGCGGGGAAATCGCCACGGCCAGCATCACGCCGCACAGGCGCGGCCCCGGCGACCTGCCTGGTACCTTCTGGGCGCTGATCGGGACCGGGCTGGTCGCACTTATTATAGGGGCGTGGGTCTGGGCGCTGCGCCCCCGCGAGGCGGCAACGGGGCTGTTCGCGCTGGCAGGTGCGGGACTGGCGCTCAGCCTTTATCCCATCGCACTTTATTCCAGCCGCGAGATCGCATTGCCGGGCGGGCTGTTCCTCGCGCTTCTGGAAATCAGCGTCACCGGCGCCTGGCTGATGGGCGCGGGGCTGATCAGCCTGTTCCTGGTCTATCCCGTGCGGCTGGCGGGGCCGCGCCTGGTGGGACTGTGCTTCGCACTGTGCATGGGGGTGCCTGTGCTGCGGCTGCTGCGACTTTCGCCCTCCCCGCTGCTATTGGCGCAGTTGTCTGCCGTCATCGCGCTGGCGATGCTGATCGCGGTGATCACGTTGCAATGGCGGGCCACCCGCCCCGATCCCCGCCAGCGCACCGTGGTGCGCTGGTTCGGCGCCTCGGTCGGGCTGGGCTGCGCGCTGTTCGTGGCGATGGTGAATCTGCCGACCCTGTTCGGCATGCCCGCCGCGATCCCGCAGGGTTATGCGGTTATCGCCTTCCTGCTGATCTATGGCGGGGCGGCGCTGGGTGTGGCGCGCTATCGGCTTTTCGCGCTGGATGCGCTGGCATTTCGCATCCTGCTGCTGCTCTTGGCGGGCGCCGTCATTGTCGGCATGGATGCGTTGATGGTGTATGGGCTGCACATGGCGTCGGGCCCTTCCATCGGCCTGGCGTTCCTCGCCACGTTGCTGCTGTACCTGCCCCTGCGCGAGGCGATGTGGCGCCGTCTGGCGCATCGCCGCACGCCCGACCGCACATTGCTGTTCCAGCTCATCACCCAGGCGGCGCTTGAAGGAGGCAATCCCCAGATGCGCTGGGAGCAGTTGTTGCGCCATCTTTTCGATCCGCTGGAGATGGCCCCGCTGGACCCGGAGCCGCAGGCCCCGCGCTTGCGAGACGAGGGCCTGACATTGGACCTGCCAGCGGTGGCAGGCGCGGGACCGATGCGATTGCGCCATGCGCGCGGAGGACGCGGCCTGTTTGGTCCTGCGGACCTGCAACTGGCGGCGGAGATCATGACGCTGCTGGAAACCGCGCACCAACGCCGCGGCGCATATGAGCAGGGTGTGCAGAATGAGCGTTTGCGCATCGCGCGAGACCTGCATGACGATGTCGGTGCGCGCCTGTTGTCGGCCTTGCACATGGCGGAAAATGGCGTTCGGCCCTTGCTGCACGCGGCGCTGGACGATATCCGCGCAATTGTTTCGGGCCTGGGCGGCGAACGCAAGCCGTTCGGCCGCGTCATCGCCGACCTGCGCCATGAAACGGCGCGGCGGCTGGAGGCGCTGGGGATCGTGCTGGACTGGCCCAGCCCGGGCGAGGCGGAAGCCGACATTCCGCTCAGCTATGGCGCGTACAAGAATCTTTCTTCGGCTGTGCGCGAACTGATGAGCAATGTCATGCGCCATGCCCAGGCCTCGCGCGTGACGGTGCGCATCACCTGCGAACCGGCGCGCATCGCCGCCACGATCCGCGATGACGGCAAGGGGCATGCTGCGGGGCGCAACGGGGCGCGGCGGGGCAACGGCCTGGTCAACCTGCGCACGCGCATGGCCTCGCTGGGCGGATCCTTCACCATAGATTTCGCGGAGCGCGGTACGGAGGCGCGCTTCTGGTTTCCCTTGCAGGCGACGCCCAATGCCCCAGAACAGGGGGTGCAGGACGGCACGCAACCCGCCATGGTGCGGCCATGACCTCCGCCACCGCCAAGTCCGGCGCGCGCGACCTTGTTCTTCTGGTTGAAGACCAGGGCAAGACGCGGCAATGGCTTACCGGCATCCTGCACAAAGCCTTTCCGGAGACGGATGTGCTGGCATGCGACAGCCTGTCCGAGGCGTTCGCGCAACTGTCCATGGTGCAAGAGCGCGGCCAGCGGCTTTGGCTGGCGGTGATTGATATCAACCTGCCCGACGGGTCGGGGATCGAACTGGTGCGGGAAGTGGCCGCGGGCTGGCCCGACACGCTGGCCGTGGTGGCGACCATGTATGACGACGACGCCCACCTTATGGAAGCGATCGGCGCGGGCGCGAAGGGCTATCTGCTGAAAGGCGACGAGGCGGATGTGCTGGTGGGGTATCTGCGCCGGCTGACGGCGGGCGAACCAGCCATGTCGCCTTCCATCGCGCACCGCATCCTGGCGCACTTCCGCGAGATGGCGGAGCAGAAGTTGCCTGCCGCACCCTTGCGCCACCAGCAAGCGCTGTCGC
>JAEZBK010000007.1 GCA_023427355.1 Pseudomonadota bacterium | reverse complement strand
GCCGCTCCAACGCCGGCAAGTCCAGCCTGGTCAACGCCCTGACGGGCAGGAAAACGCTGGCGCGGGTGTCGCAGACCCCGGGCGCCACGCGACAGATCAATTTCTTCGACCTGGGCGGGCGGCTGATGCTGGGTGACCTGCCGGGATATGGCTTCGCCAAGGTCTCCAAGAC
The DNA here is from genome assembly GCA_023427355.1 of Pseudomonadota bacterium. Lineage (GTDB taxonomy): Bacteria > Pseudomonadota > Alphaproteobacteria > Micropepsales > Micropepsaceae > Rhizomicrobium. The sequence goes on along the minus strand of JAEZBK010000007.1, from coordinate 7,553 downwards.
CGAGGCCGCGGCATGGACGGACATGATCTTCGCCTATTTGCGCGGGCGCGCCTCCCTGCGCCGTGCGCTGGTGCTGGTAGATGCCAGGCGCGGCCCCATGGACACGGATCGCCAGGTTCTGGAACTGCTCAATCAGGCAGCCGTCTCGACCCTGATCGTGTTGACCAAGTTCGACGCGGTCGCCGCGAAGGACCGTGCCCAGGCCCTGGAAGCCGCCCGCGCCGAGGCCGGACGGCACACCGTGGTGCTGGCGGATGTGATTGCCACCTCCGCCCAGACCGGCGAGGGAATCCCGGCCTTGCGGGACCATCTGTTCGCGCTGACCCGCCAATAGTCTTTGGATTCGGAGGGTCTTGGCTCTATAAGGCCCCCGCCTGTTTTGTTGAGGATGGCCATGGCCGGCGCCGACGACACCCCGGAAGACCGCAACCTGCGGGTGATGGCGCGCTGGCGTCAGACGGGCCGCGTCCTGATCGAGGCGCTGCCCTACATCCTCAACTATGACCAGAAGACCATCGTGGTGAAGTATGGCGGCAACGCCATGACCGGCGATGGCGGCACCGACGATTTCAGCCAGGACATCGTGCTGATGAAGCAGACGGGCATCGATCCCGTCGTGGTCCATGGCGGCGGTCCCCAGATCGGCGCCATGCTGAAGAAAATGAACATCAACTCCACCTTCATCGACGGGCTGCGCGTCACCGACGCCGCGGCGGTCGAGATCGTGGAAATGGTCCTGACCGGCTCGATCAACAAGCAGATCGTCAGCGCCATCAACGCCGCGGGCGGCCGCGCCGTCGGCCTGTCGGGCAAGGACGGCAACATGGTGGTGGCGCGCAAGGTCGCCATGACCAAGACCAACCCGCAAACCGGCCAGCCCGAGGCGGTGGATCTCGGCTTTGTCGGCGAGCCGGAAAAGATCAATCCCGAAGTCCTGCACACCATGATGAAGTCGGAGATCATCCCGGTGATCGCGCCCATCGGCGTGGGCGCGAAGGGCGAGACCTACAACATCAATGCCGACACCGTGGCCGGCGCCGTGGCGGGCCGCCTGAATGCGGAACGCCTGGTGCTGCTGACGGACGTCGAAGGCGTGCTGGACAAGGACAAGAAGCTGGTGCCCAGGCTGACGGTGCGCGAGGCGCGCGCGCTGATCGCCGATGGCACCATCTCTGGCGGCATGATCCCCAAGATCCAGACCGCGATTGACGCGGTGGAAGCCGGCGTCAAGGCCGCCGTCATCCTGGACGGGCGCATCCCGCACGTTCTGCTGCTCGAACTCTTCACCGAGCACGGCGCGGGCACGCTCATCACCGCCGAATGAGGCTGGCCGCGCTGGTGCTGGCCCTGGGCGTGGCGAACATGGCCACGCCGGCCCAGGCCGCGCTCACCCTGTGCAACCGCACCAGCTATGTCCTGTATGGGGCGACGGCGGCGATCAACACGCCGCAATCGCAGACACAGGGCTGGACCCGCATCGCGCCGGGCGATTGCCAGGTTGCGCGCAAGGAAGACCTCACCGCCGAGACCTATCTGGTGCATGCCCGTTCCTCGCTGGCGCATGCCGGCCCGGCACGCGCCTGGGGCGGCACCTTTCCCATGTGCGTGCGCGACGCCAATTTCACCATCAGCCAGAGTGGCGCCATGGCGGTATGCCGTGCCGAAGGCAGCTTCGCCCTGCCCTTTGCCGCATTGGACACGGGCGGGCGCGCCAACTGGACGATGACGCTGGATGAGCAGCCCGCGCTGCCGTCGCTGATGGCGGCGCAACTGGCCGGCGTGAAACGCCTGTTGCGGGACAACGGCCAGGATCCCGGCCCGATTGACGGTAGCATCAGCAAACAGACCAGCACCGCACTCGCCGCTTTCCGCAAGGCGCATGGCGCGGACAGGCTGGACAATGCCGCGTTCTTCACCCTGATGGAGAACGAGGCGCGCAAGCGAACCGCCCCGACCGGCTACACCGTCTGCAATGACGGCAAGGCGCCGCTGGATGTGGCCCTGGCCCAGACCATCAAGGGCAAACCGCTGTCACGCGGCTGGTGGACGGTGCCGGGCGGCGCCTGTGCCCGGCTCATCACCACGCCGCTTGCGGCCGACACGTTCCATCTTTTTGCCCGGCGCAAGGATGGCGCGGTCCTGGTGGGCGGCAAGGAGATATTCTGTGTTGCCCCCACGGCCTTCGAGATCGCCGCGCGGGCAGACTGCGCGCGCGCCAAGCAGCAGGAAGCCGGATTTGTCGCCACCCCTACCAGGGGACAGCCCGGCTTCACCGCGCGGATCGGCGAAAAAGGCCTGACGGCCTCAACGCCCGCACCGCCGCAGCTTCAACCGGCAATATCGAAATAGGCCAGGTGCCAGCGCATCTCTTCCTTGGAAAGCGGGAAGGCCGTGCCGCCGCGCGCCGGAAGCAGTTCATGCGCGGGCAGCCGCATGACGCCGGTCTGGATCTTGAATGCCACGCGCATCGGCAGGTGCGCATGCCACACCAGCGCGACGATGGGCTTGGCGTTGCGCGCAGACAATATGCGCCGCACCGCCGTCACCGGAACCTGTGACAGTTCGGCCAGCGCCAGCATGGTGAGTTCGCGGCTGCCGGCCTGGGCCGCCTGTTCCAGGAAGGCCGCATCCAGGCGGCCCTGTGCCTTGGCCTTTTCCACCATCTCGGCGGCGCGCATGGGCGGGGTTGGCGCGCCGATGACGATGTCTGCCTGCGCCAGCCTTGCGCGCGCCTCGCGGGCCAGGTGCTGGCGCGTGGCCTCGCTCAGGTCGTGACGCGCCGCCAGCCGCTCGATGATCGCGGTTCCGACAAAGCCCGCGATACGCCGGATGGCGCGTGCGGAAATGTCCGCGCGCAGCGCCAGCGGCAGGTGCCATTCGCTGACGTTCTCGGCCTGCTCCAGGATACTGTCCAGCGTCTCCTTGCGGATGCGGGCATCGGGATTGACCAGCAACGCCGTTACCGCCGGAACATCCAGCGACTTGACGATGGCCTCGCTGACCTCCGCGTTCAGGGGCTTGCGCCTTGCCACCGCCGCCAGCACCTCATGCGCCTGGGCGCAGGCGATGACTTCCATCAGGTCGGCATCGGACAACAGCGGCGAATATTCCAGGATGGGCGCAGCCACGATGATTTCCGCATCCTGCGCCAGGCGCTTGATGATGTCCGGCGGCACGCAGGACAGGCTCTTGATTTCCTCCGCCAGCACGGCGCGCACCGTCACCTGGGCGTCGCGGGCAAGGCGCTCCAGCGTCTCGATGGTGAGCGTGAAGATATGGGCATTTTCCTCGCGCGACAGGCCCGGCATCAGCCGTGCGATCTTGGCCGCCAGTTCGGCACGCACTTCGGTTTCGCCATCCTCGGCCAGAATGCGGTTGGTGGCGGCGCTGGCGCCGCTGTTGGCGGCGACCGCCGCACGGGTGGCCGGCGCGCCATGGGTGGCGAGATAGTGCAGCACATCGGGACCGGCATCGGTGCGGCGCGCCAGGACATCCTGCGCCTCGCGGGTGCGGGCCTCGAGTATGTCCAGCGCCGAACGGCCACCGAGCATGTCGGGCGCCGGCGCACGGTTTTTCCTGTCCAACTGGCTCATGCCGCCTTCTTTCCTGCCGCGGCGGATTGTCGGTCCCGCGGCTTTAACAGCGGCTAAAGAGGCATGGTGGACGTGCATTAACGCTGTCTTGCGCGGGGGGCCGCGCCGCGCCATGGTCCGCGCCATGACCGGCACGCCCCAGCCCCACAGGACCGACGCCTCCGGCCCCGCGACGGGGCCGGATTTCCGCCATGTCCGCCATTGGGTCTTCGACCTGGACAACACGCTGTATGACGCCCATTGCGGTGTCTTCGCCCAGATCGAGCGGCGCATGACCGATTATGTCGAGCGCCACACCGGGCTGCCGCGCGATGACGCGCGGGCGTTGCAGAAGGCGCTGTATCGCAGCCATGGCACCACGCTGAACGGCATGATGCAGCTGCACGGCATTGCGGCCGACGATTACCTGTCCTTCGTACATGATGTGGACCTGTCGGTTCTGGCGCCCGATCCGCGCCTGACCCAGGCAGTCTCGCGGCTGCCGGGCCGGCGCAGCATCTTCACCAATGGCTGCCGCCATCACGCGCAGCGCATCCTGTCGCGCATCGGAATGGATCATCTTTTCGAGGATGTGTGGGACATCCGCACCATCGGATTCACGCCCAAGCCCGACCCCGCCGCCTATGACCGGATCGTGGCGGCGTCCGGCCTGCCGCCGCGCGAAGCGGCGATGTTCGACGACATCCCGCACAATCTGGCGGCGGCGCGGGCCCTTGGGATGACCACCGTCTGGCTGGATACCGGCATGGATTTTTCCCATGGCGCGGACTTGCCAGCCCGGGACCATATTGACCATACCACCGACAATCTTGCTTCCTTTCTTCACGCCATCAGGATCTGAGCCATGACCGACATTGCCAACCTTTCCGGTGCCATCGAAGCCGCCTGGGATGCGCGAGACGGCCTGAACCCCGCAAGCACCGGCGCACACCGCGACGCCGTGGACGCGGTGCTGGCCGCGCTGGATGCAGGCGCGGTGCGCGCCGCCGACAAGGTGGATGGCGCCTGGCGCGCCAATGAATGGGTGAAGAAGGCGATCCTGCTGTCCTTCCGCCTGAACGACAACGCGATCATCGAAGGCGGTCCCGGCGGTGCGGTGTGGTGGGACAAGGTGCCGTCCAAGTTCGCCGGCTGGGATGAGGCGCGGTTCCGCGCGGCCGGTTTCCGTGCCGTGCCGGGCGCCATCGTGCGCAAGAGCGCCTTCATCGCCAAGGGCGCGGTGCTGCTGCCCAGCTTCGTCAATGTCGGCGCCTATGTCGGGGAAGGCACGATGGTCGATACCTGGGCCACGGTGGGTTCCTGCGCGCAGATCGGCGCGCATTGCCATATCTCGGGCGGGGCTGGCATCGGCGGCGTGCTGGAGCCGCTGCAGGCCACACCCACCATCATCGAGGACAATTGCTTCATCGGCGCGCGCGCCGAAGTGGCCGAAGGCGTGATCGTGGGCGAAGGCAGCGTCCTGTCCATGGGCGTCTATCTGTCGGCCTCCACCCGCATCATCGACCGTGCCAGCGGCGAAACCTTCCTGGGCAAGGTGCCGCCCTATTCGGTGGTGGTATCCGGCTCCGCGCCATCGGCCAGCGGCGGCCCGAACCTGTATTGCGCCGTGATCGTCAAGCGCGTGGACGAGAAGACCCGCGCCAAGACCTCGATCAACGAGCTGCTGCGTGATTGATCCGGTCCAGCTCGCCCAGGATCTGATCCGCCGCCCCTCGGTGACGCCGGTGGATGCGGGCGCGCTCGACGTGCTGGAAGCGGCGCTGAAACCGCTGGGGTTCACCTGCCATCGCCTGCCCTTTGGCGAGGTGGACAATCTCTATGCGCGGCTGGGCGATGCAGGACCGCATTTCTGCTTCGCCGGTCACACCGATGTGGTCCCGCCCGGCGAGGGCTGGGCCCATGATCCCTTCGCCGGAAAGATCGAGGATGGCGCGCTGTTCGGGCGTGGCGCCGCCGACATGAAATCGGCCATCGCCGCCTTCGTGACCGCTGCGGCGCGGCATGGACGGCCCCAGGGTTCCATCAGCCTGCTCATCACCGGCGACGAGGAAGGCATCGCCACCCATGGCACGGTGAAGCTGCTGGAATGGCTGAAGGCCAGGGGCGAAACCATCGACCATTGCGTGGTGGGCGAGCCCACCCCCACGGCGCGCGCAGGCGCCACGCTGAAGATCGGCCGTCGCGGCTCGGTCAATTTCGTGCTGACCGCCACGGGGGTGCAAGGCCATGTCGGCTATCCCGCCCGCGCAAGAAACCCGATCCCCGCGCTGGCCCAGCTTGTCTCGGCCTTGTCGGCGCACACGCTGGATGTGGGCAGCGCGCATTTCGATCCCTCCACCCTCTCCTTCACCAGCATGGATGTGGGCAATCCCACCACCAATGTGATCCCGGGCGAGGGGACGGCGCGCTTCAACATCCGCTTCAACGATTTGCACACCGCCGACAGCCTGATTCAGTGGGTGCGGGACGAAGCCGCGAAGATCGGCGGCGAGACCGGCGTGACCATCGCCGTGGCGCCGCAGGTCAGCGGCGTGTCCTTCCTGACGCAGCCCGGCGCCTTCACGGCGCTGGTTGCGGATGCGGTGCGCAGCGTCACCGGCAGCGCACCGGAATTCTCCACCAGCGGCGGCACGTCCGATGCGCGCTTCATCAAGGATGCCTGCCCGGTGGTGGAACTGGGCCTGGCCGGCACCACCATGCACAAGGTGAATGAGTGCGTGCCGGTGGCCGAGATCACGGCGCTGGCCGACATCTATACCGCGCTGCTCAAGGCGTATTTCGAGAATCCGCCAAAGTGACGATCGGAATTTTCGATTCCGGCATGGGCGGCCTGACCGTGATGCGGGCGCTGAAGGCGCGCCTGCCACGCGAATCCTTTCTCTATCTGGGCGACACCGCCCGGCTTCCCTACGGCACCAAAAGTGCCGACACCGTGACGCGCTATGCGGTGCAGGCGGCGCAGGCGCTGCTGAAGCAGGACATCAAGCTGCTGGTGGTGGCGTGCAACACCGCATCGGCCGCCGCCCTGCCCGCACTGACAGCGGCGCTGGCGCCCCTGCCGGTGATCGGGGTGATCGCGCCGGGCGCAGCCGCGGCCGTGCAGGCGGCACCGCAGGGCCCCATTGCCGTCATCGCCACCGAGGGTACGGTGAGAGGCGGGGCGTATGTCCTGGCCATACAAGCCCTGTCACCCGCCATGCCGGTGGTGCAGCAGGCCGCACCGCTCTTCGTGGCGCTGGCCGAGGAGGGCCTCACGCAAGGGCAGATCGCGCGGCTGGTGGCGGAACGCTATCTGGCGCCGCTGCTGGCGACGCTGCCCAGACCCAAGGGCCTGGTGCTGGGCTGCACGCATTTCCCGGTGCTGAAGGATGTGATCGCGCAGGTGGCGGGCGCAGATGTCGCCATCATCGACAGCGCCGAAACCACAGCGGCGGCGGTGGAGGCGATCCTGCGCGAGAACAACCTTCTGGCGCAGGGGCCGGGCGCTTCGCGCTTCCTGTGCACCGACGCGCCGGGCCGTTTCGCCCATCTGGGGCAGACCTTCCTGGGCGAGGCAATCGATCCGGGCGCGGTGACGCTGGTGGATTTGTAACGCCCTTCTGCTTCGACAGGCCCAGCACGGGGACGGAAAGACCCTCAGCCCGATCCCGTTAAAGGGTCGGAGCCGTAATCCACTTTCACCAGATACAGCCCATCGGGCGGCGAGACCGGGCCGCACTGGCTGCGATCACGCGCCTCCAGCGCGTTCTTCAGATCCCGCGCCGTCCATTTGCCTTCGCCGACCAGTTTCAGCGAACCGACAAAGGACCGCACCTGATGGTGCAGGAAGGAGCGGGCATTGGTGGTGATGTGGATTTCCTCGCCCCGGCGCGAAACATCGATCCGGTCCAGCGTCTTGATGGGCGACTGGGCCTGGCTTTCGGCGGCGCGGATGGTGGTGAAATCATGATGACCGACCAG
>JAEZBK010000237.1 GCA_023427355.1 Pseudomonadota bacterium | reverse complement strand
CTATGGCGTGCGCCGCGACGAAGCGATCTTCGTGATCGGCATCGGTCCGCGTCCGACCCCCATCCATGTCGGCTTTCGCGCCGCCAGCCATGGGCAGGTGGATGCGTTTCACCGCGCGGCGCTGGCGGCTGGCGGCACCGATCACGGCGCGCCGGGTCTTCGGCCCCAATACGGCCCGCATTATTACGCTGCCTTCGTGCGCGATCCCGACGGCCACAATATCGAGGCCGTCTGCCTGTCCCCGCCCTAAAGCCCGGCCAGCGTCTTCGCCTGCCGCACCACCTGTTCGAACATCGGCGTGGTCAACACGCCGGTGTTGGTGTTGTAGCGCGAGCAGTGATAGCTCGAGATCAGCTTGAAGCGGCCGATCTCATGAACCCCGCCATGCTTGAATGGATGGGCCGCCAGCCGCGCGCCCAGCGCCTTGACCGTGCTGTCATGGGCGATCTTGCCCAGCGCCAGGATCACCTTGACCTTCGGCAGCACGTCCAGCTCCGACAACAGGAAGGGGCGGCAGGTGTTGATCTCGCGCGGCTCGGGCTTGTTCTGCGGCGGCACGCAGCGCACGGAATTGGCGATGCGGATGCCCACCAGGCGCAACCCGTCATCGGCGCGCTCGGCATAATCGCCCACCGCCAGGCCCAGCGTCTTCAGCGTGGCATACAGAAGGTCACCGGCCCAGTCGCCGGTAAAGGGCCGTCCCGTCGCGTTGGCGCCATGCAGTCCCGGCGCCAGGCCCGCGATCAGGATGGACGCATCCAGCGGCCCGAAGCTGGGCACCGGCGCGTTCCAGTAGTCGGGGAATTTGCCTTCATTGTCCCGCCGGAACGCCACCAGGCGCGGACACAGCGGGCAATCCTTGGGCGGCTCGGCGGGGGCTTTCATCCGCCCGCACTAAAGCCTGCGGCTTTGCAAGTCTAGGTCGCGGGGGCAAAGGGCGAAGGGGCCGGGGCCCGCCCGCCTTCGCGCGCGATCTGGGCGCGGATGTCTTCCAGCTCGATGAAATTGTCGGCCTGGCGGCGCAGTTCGTCCGCCACCATGGGCGGGGACGTGCGGATGGTGGATACCACGCTCACCCGGCGGCCGCGCCGCTGCACCGCCTCGACCAGGCGGCGGAAATCGCCATCCCCGGAAAAGATCACCACATGGTCCACGCAGGCGCTCATTTCCATCACATCGATGGCCAGCTCGATATCCATGTTGCCCTTGACCCGGCGGCGGCCCTGCGCGTCGGTGAATTCCTTGAGCGGCTTGGTCACGACCGAGAAGCCGTTATAATCCAGCCAGTCCACCAGGGGGCGCAGGGGCGAGAATTCCTGGTCCTCGGCCACGGCGGTGTAATAGAAGGCGCGCACCAGGATGCCCTTGCGCGCGAACAGCTCGAGCAGGCGCTTGTAGTCGATGTCGAAGCCCAGGCCCTTGGCCGCGCCATACAGGTTGGCTCCGTCGATGAAGAGCGCCAGTTTCTCGGACGGATAGAACAACATTCATGACCTCCAATGATCCGCCTGAAATCCTGATCGCGCTGGGGGGCAATATCCCCTCGCGGGCGGGGCCGCCCCCGCAGACTCTTTTGGCGGCGCTGGCTGCTTTGGAAGCCGCCGGCGTCGCCATCGTCAAAACCTCGTCCTTCCTCCAGACCGCGGCATGGCCGGATCCGTCCGAACCACCCTTCACCAATGCCGCCGCCTTGGTGCGCACATCCCTGCAACCCGTTGCGTTGCTGGAACTTTTGCACGGCATTGAAACGGCTTACGGGCGGGTCCGTTCCCGTCCCAACGCGCCGCGCCCCCTGGATCTCGATCTGCTCGCCCATGGCGGCACGGTGTTGACGGGCGAAGGCCTCATCCTGCCGCATCCCCGGATCGCCCAGCGGCGGTTCGTGCTGCAGCCATTGGCAGAGATCGTGCCCGGCTGGCGGCATCCGGTCACCGGCCTCACGCCGGCGCAGATGCTCGCGGCCCTGCCGGAATAGCCTTTTTCAGGCCGATATCACCCTTTGCTCATGCCGCTCACCCGGCTTGCGCGCCAGCATGGCGGCGCAAAACCGAGGGCAAGACCATGCGCAGCATCACATCGAACAGTTTCTGGACGCCCCTGCGGCTGGCTGGCTGGGGCGGGGCGCTGGCCCTGCTGCTGATCCCGGCCATCGCCATGCGGATGACGGCCGAGGTGAATTGGGGGCCGGAGGATTTCGTCTTCGCCGCGATCCTGCTGGGGCTGGTGGGGACCGGCCTGGAACTCGCCGCGCGCGCCACCACAAATGCCGCGTTCCGCACCGCTGTCGCCCTGGCGCTGCTGGCGGGGTTTCTCCAGACCTGGGCCGATGCCGCCGTGGGGATCGTTGGCGATGGCGGGCACCCCGCCAACATGCTGTTCCGTTTCATCACCCTCATGGCTTTTGCCGGGTGCTGGATTGCGCGCTTCCAGCCCGGCGGCATGGCGCGCGCCATGCTGGTGGCGGGCGCGGGCGAAATCCTCGCCGCCCTCCTGGCGGCCAGCGGCAGCGGTGAATATCGCAT
>JAEZBK010000235.1 GCA_023427355.1 Pseudomonadota bacterium | reverse complement strand
GGCGACGATGTTCCAGCGGTCCATCTGACCCTGGTTGATCTGCTGGGTGCCGTGATACAGGCCCGTCGTGTCGCCCAGGCCGATCGTGTTGGTGGTGGCGAAGAGGCGGAAGGCCGGATGCGGCTGGATCACCTTGTTCTGGTCCAGCAGGGTCAGGCGGCCGGACGCTTCCAGCACGCGCTGGATCACGAACATCACGTCGGGGCGGCCGGCGTCATACTCGTCGAACACCAGCGCCACCGGGTGCTGCAGCGCCCAGGGCAACAGGCCTTCGCGGAATTCGGTGATCTGCTTGCCATCCTTCAGCACGATGGCGTCCTTGCCGATCAGGTCGATGCGGCTGACATGGCTGTCCAGATTGATGCGGATGCAGGGCCAATTCAGCCGCGCCGCAACCTGTTCGATATGGGTGGACTTGCCGGTGCCGTGATAGCCCTGGACCATGACGCGGCGGTTGTGCGCAAAGCCCGCCAGGATCGCCAGCGTGGTTTCCCGGTCGAAGCGATAGGCCGGGTCGATCTCCGGCACATGCTCGCCGCGCACCTTGAAGGCGGGCACCTTCATCTTGGTCTTGATGCCGAAGACCTCGGCGGCGTCCACGGTGATGTCCGGACGCATGGCCGGATCGAGGCTCTGGGGTGTGCTCATGTTCATTCTCGGACGGGAGGAAGGGACGCGGGGGATGACGCGGGTGTCAGGCCAGGCCCGATTGGCGCAACACGCCATAGGCCTTGATGACCTGCTTCAGACGCTCCTCGGCGCCCCGGTCGCCGCCATTCGCGTCAGGGTGGAACCGTTTCACAAGTTCCTTATACCGCGCCTTGATCTCGTTCAAGGTGGCGTTGTGGGCGAGCTGCATCGTGTCGAACGCCATGGTCTGCAACCGCGTCAGGTGCCGCTCGGGACGGCGCGGTCCGGTGGGATTTCCAGCCGCATCCTCCTCGAACAGCGCATGGCTGTCATTGACGTGAAGCGGGTCCTGGTGGCGCGCGGCGCCGGTGCGGGCCTTGGCGGCGCGCTTGCCCAGTTGCCAGGTGGGGCGATGGCCGGTCAGGGCGTCTTCGCGGAACTTCTGGATTTCATCGTCATCCATGTCCTTGAAGTAGTCCCAATTCTCATTGTGGACGCGGGCATGGGCGGCGCAATACCAGAAATGCTCGTTCAGATTCCGGGGCGACTTGGCCACGCGGCAATTGCCGCGCCCCACACAGCCGGGGGCTTCGCACAGGCGCTCTTCGGGCTTGGGCGCGACCTTGCCCTTGTCGGGCTTGATCCGCATGTCGATCTTGAAGCGGGCGCGGGGGGAACCGGTGTCAACCATCGAACAATTATGGGGTGGCGGCGGTAAAAGACAAGAAAACGAAGTGCTTGACTTTGGCCTGGATGCGCCCGAAACGCTGCCGGATGCGCGTCGCCGACTCCATGCAGCAAAAACTGGCCGGGGCCTTCGCGCCCGTCACGCTGACCGTCACCGATGAAAGCCACCGCCATGCCGGCCATGCGGGGGCGCAGCGCGAAGATGGCGGCGCGGGCGAGACCCATTTCCATGTCCATATCGTCTCGGCCGCTTTTGAAGGCGTCTCGCGCGTCGAACGCCAGCGCCGCGTCCATGCCGTGCTGGCGGAGGAACTGCGCCATCCGGTCCATGCCCTGTCGCTGAAGCTGCAGACGCCGGACGAAGCTAGTCGCTAGCCGGTTCGGGCTCACGCGGCGGCGGCGTGACCTTCAGCGCCGTGATCTGGTTGCGCTGACGCCGCATGATTTCGAACTTGAACCCGAAAAAGGCGAATTTCTGGCCTGGATCGGGAATGGTGCCGGATTCCTGGATCACCAGCCCCGCGATGGTGGTGGCCCCGTCATCGGGCAATTCCCAGTCATGTTCACGGTTCAGATCGCGCACCGGAACCGTGCCGTCCACCAGGAAGGAGCCGTCGGGACGCGGGCGCACATCGGGACGGATATCGTCATGCTCGTCGGGCATCTTGCCGAAAATCTCGGCCAGGATGTCCTCCACCGTCGCCAGGCCCTGCAGCGAGCCATATTCGTCCACCACCATGGCGATACGGCTGCGCCGTTCGCGAAAGGCTTCGAGCTGTTCTTCCAGCGTGGTGGTTTCCGGCACGAACCAGGGCGCGGTCAGCAGCCGTTCGATGTCCAGCGCATCCAGGTTGCCGCGATGCTCCACCACCGCCTGGGCCAGATGCTTGGCGTTGAGGATGCCGATGATGTTGTCGGGCTCGCCGCGCCAGAAGGGGATGCGGGTGTGTTCGCTCTCGATCACTTCCGCCACGATCTGCGCGGCGGGCCGATCCATGTCGAGCGCGATCATCTGGCGGCGATGGATCATCACATCGGCCAATGTCAGTTCGCGCAGGTCCAGGATGCCGCCGATCATGTCGCGATGCTCGCGCTCGACATGACCTTCCTGCGCATGCAGCGCCACCGCGCCGCGTATGTCGTCATGCGCGGCGTCCGCGGCTTCCTCCGGCGCCTCCCGGCGCACGCCCAGCAGCGACAGCAGGCCCCATGCGCCCCACTGCATCGCCCCGGTGACGGGGGCCTGCCGCTTGACGGCGCCCCGCAGCGGCAGCGCCAGGGCCCGCGCCATGGCGTCGCTGCGGGCCAGGGCCAGCGTCTTGGGCAACACCTGCACGAAGACCAGCATCACGGCCGTCATCAGCACCGTGGTGACCAGGATGGCGGGCATTGTGTCCAGGTGCCGATCCAGCAGCGCCGTGGTCAGCGATACCGCCAGGACATTGACCAGCGTGCTGCCCAGCAGCACCGCGGCCAGCACGCGCTCGCGATCGGACAGCAGCCGCCCGATGCGGCGTGCGGCGGCGTTGCCGTCTTCCTCAAGCTGGTGCATGCGTCCGCGCGACACGGCGGTCAGCGCGGTTTCGGCCGCCGAGAAGACGGCGGAAACCGCCAGCAGCAGGATGACGGGCAGGGCAGCGGTCAGCAGGGGCATGGTCCACCTCGATGGCGGACGCAGAATACCCTGCTTTCAGTCCGCGAGAATATCCCGCACTGCTTCCGCCGGAACGTCGCTGGTGATGAAGGCGCGCCCAATGCCCCGGACCAGGATGAAGGTCAGCTTGCCGTCCGCCACTTTCTTGTCGTGGGCCATATGGCCCATCAGTTCGTCCACGCTGGCGCGGGGGCCGGGAATGTCGCTGATGGCGGCGGGCAACCCCACGGCCTTCAGGTGGCGGATGAAACGGTCCGCGTCCTGGCCGGGGCACAGCCCCAGCCGGTGCGACAGGCGGAACGCCAGCGCCATGCCGATTGCCACGCCCTCGCCATGCAGCAGCCGGTCGGAAAAGCCGGTAGCGGCTTCCAGCGCATGGCCGAAGGTGTGCCCCAGGTTGAGCAGCGCGCGCTCGCCCGTCTCGCGTTCGTCGCGCGCCACGATGGCGGCCTTCATGCGGCAGGACTGGGCCACGGCATGGGTCAACGCTTCCACATCGCCGCCCAGGGCAGCGGTCGCGCTGGCCTCCAGCCAGTCGAAGAAATCGGCATCGCCCAGTGCGCCATACTTGGCCACCTCGGCATACCCGGCCAGCAATTCGCGCCGGGGCAGGGTGGACAGAAGTCCGGTGTCGGCGATGACGATGCGCGGCTGGTGAAACAGCCCGACCAGGTTCTTGCCCTGCTTCGCATTGATTGCGGTTTTGCCGCCCACCGAGGAATCGACCTGCGCCAGAAGCGTGGTCGGCACCTGCGCAAAGGAAACGCCGCGCTTCAGCACGCCCGCCGCAAAACCGGTCAGGTCGCCGATGACGCCGCCGCCCAGCGCGATCACCAGGCCCTTGCGGTCAATTCCCATGTCCAGCAATTCGCCGCAGACCCGTTCCAGCCCGGCGAAGCTCTTGGTCGCTTCGCCCGGCGTCAGGATGATCGCCTGTGATTTCAGCCCCGCCGCCGCCAGGCTGTCCTGCAGCGTCTTCAGGTGCAGCGCCGCGACGTTGGCATCGGTAACGATGGGCAGCACACCGCGCGCGCCCGGCGCCAGCAGCGTTCCGGCCTGCTGCAGCAGGCCCGGCCCGGCATGGATCTCATAGGCGCGGGCGCCCAGGGCCACGGGGATGATCTGGTTCATGGGGCCGTCTCTTGCGCCATCAGGCCCCGCTCTTTCAAGAGCGAGACCACTTCTTCGACCGCCTTTTCATGCGGGCCGTCCACGCTTTCCAGCACATGGTCCGCCTCGGCATAGACCGGCTCGCGGATGGCCAGCAGCTTTTCCAGCGTGCCTTTGGGGTCGGCATTGTTGAGCAGCGGGCGGGTGGCGCGCTTGGCGGTGCGCGACAGCAGCAGCTCCACCGGGGCCTTCAGCCAGATGGTGAAGGCATGTTCCTTCATCGCGGTGCGCGTGGCCGCGTCCATATAGGCGCCGCCGCCGGTCGCCAGCACATGCGGCGCCTCCCCCAGCAGCCGCGCGATCACGCGCCGTTCCCCGGCACGGAATTCCGGTTCGCCATGCCGGGCGAAAATTTCGGCCACGGTGAGTCCGGCGGCTTCCTCGATCTCATGGTCGGCATCCCTGAAAGGCACGCCCAGCCGTGCGGCCAGCCGCTTGCCGACAGAGGTCTTTCCAGCCCCCATCATGCCCACCAGCGCCACGGTGCGGTTCAAAGTCATGCACGTCCCATACAGGAAAGCGGATTGATCGGATAGATTGTCCCGATGAGTCCGCGCCGCGTGTCGAAATCCGCCAACCTGGTCGAGGCTTTTCTCGACATGATGAGCGCCGAGCGCGGTTCAGGCGCCAATACGCTGGCAGCGTATAGCCGCGACCTGGCGGAGTTCGCGGGCCATGCCGATCCGGCCACCGCCAGCCGCGCCGATGTGCAGGCTTTCCTGGCGGCGCTGTCTGCCACGGCGGCGCCCTCCACCCAGGCGCGCAAGCTGTCGGCGCTGCGCCAGTTCTTCGGCTTTCTCTATGCCGAAGGCATCCGTCCGGATGATCCCACCCTGACCCTGGCCGCGCCCAGGCCGCAGCGCCCGCTGCCCAAGGTGCTGACCCTGGAGGAGATCGACCGGCTGCTGGCCGCCGCGGCGGGTGATGCGCCAGATGACCTGCGCCTCAGCCTGATCGTGGAGATGCTCTATGGCGGGGGCTTGCGTGTGACCGAACTGGCGGGGCTGCCGCTGGCCGCGGCGCGGGCGCGTGACGGCTTCATCCGCGTTGTGGGCAAGGGCAACAAGGAGCGCTTCTCGCCCTTGTCGGATGCGGCGCGCACGGCGCTGACCGCCTATCTGGATGTGCGCGCCGCGTTTCTGCCGAAGGGCGAAAAAGCGAAAAAGGCCGAACGCTATCTGTTCTGCTCGCGCAGCGCCGAGGGGTATCTGACACGCCGCAGGTTCCATCAGATGCTGAAGGCGCTGGCGCTGAAGGCCAATCTAGATCCGGAAAAACTCAGCCCGCATGTGCTGCGCCATGCCTTCGCCACGCATCTGGTCGAGGGCGGGGCGGACCTGCGCAGCGTGCAGACGCTGCTGGGCCATGCCGACATCGCCACCACCCAGATCTATACCCACGTGGCCACCGACCGCCTCGCCGAG
>JAEZBK010000204.1 GCA_023427355.1 Pseudomonadota bacterium | reverse complement strand
CCGGTGGGCGAGGCGATGATGGCCTGCGTGCTGGCCGATGCGGCGCTGCGGCACCGGGCGCAGAACGGTTAAACCGCAAACAGCACCCTTGCGGCCCTGGATGGCCCGCCCCTTCGACAAGCGCAGGGTGAGGCGGGCCAGATACCGATACTATTTCCAGTTCGCATGGGCGACATCGGCGCCCATGAAGAATTGCGGCTCCGACGGCGGGTCCATATCCATCTCGGCCTCGCGCTTCCTGACGCAATCCTCGACGAAGGAGGCCAGTTCGCGGAAACCGGCGGCGCGGTCGAATTGCTGCAGCATGCAGGCGTCGTAGAAGGTGTATTCGTCGTCTTCGCCGCAGCCGAAGGAAGAACGGTCGGCGCGCGCGGCGGCCAGCACGATGCGGCGCGGGCCCCGCAGCGCGGGAATGAACTGCCCGGCGAAGCAGGCGGAGATCACGACCACGGTGGGACGGTCGCCGCAGGCGGCGGTGATGCGTTCGGCGATGGGGGCCGGATCCACCAGCCGGTCGCCGATGATGATGCCCTCCCCTTCCTCGCCATGGGAGGTGAAATAGGCCAGGCAACCGCCCGGCGCGTTGCGGCCCAGGGCGTTCAGGCCTTCGGTGATCTCTTCCGCGGTGGCGGGCATCGCCAGGTCCTGCGTGTGGCGCTGCGGCTGGACGGAATATTGCAGCACATGGTCGGCAGGGAAGCCGGCGGCGACCAGCTTCTTCGCGATCGCGCGGCGGCCATTGTCGAAGACGTCGGATGGCTCGCCGCTGGCGGCGCGCCAGTCGCCTGCCACCACCACCGCGCCCCAATCGGCGAAGAAGGGTTTGGGCGCGGCGCGTTGGGTGAGATGGGGATAGAGGAACCAGCCCGCCGCGGCGACGGCGAGGACGGCGATGGCTGCAATGATGCTATGCCTGATGGTCATCTGGTGAACCCCGCCACCACTTCAATATGCGACGAGAAGAGGAACTGGTCCACCGGGGTGACGGGGCCGATGGTGAAGCCCGCCTGGATGAGGATGGCGGCGTCGCGGGCGAAGGTGGCGGCGTCGCAGGAGACGTAGGCGATGCGGCGGATTTTCGACGCGGCGAGCGCCTTGGCCTGCGCTTCGGCCCCGGCGCGGGGCGGATCGAGCACCACGGCGTCGAAGGCGTTCAGTTCGAGCGGCGTGAGGGGACGCTTGAAGAGATCGCGCAGTTCGGTGGTGATGGGCTTGATGCCTTTGGCATGCCGGGCGGCGGTGGCGAGCGCCTCGATCTGGGATTTCTCGCTTTCGACGGCATGGATTTTCGCGCGGGCCGCCAGCGGAAAGGTGAAGGTGCCCAGGCCGCAGAAGAGATCGGCGATGTTTTTGGCCTTGGCCGTGATGTCGAGGACGCGGGCCACGAGCGCCGCCTCGCCTTCGCGGGTGGCCTGGAGAAAGGCGTGGGGCGGCGGGGTCACCGCGACATTGCCCAGCGCGATGGCGGGCGCGGCGGTTTCGAACACTGTTTCCTTCCCCAGCAGCAGGCGGATGATGCCGGTGCCTTGCAGCGCGCGGGACAGGGTTGTGACGAGATTGGGCGTGAGCGTGCGGCTCCAGCGGAAGGCGGCGTCGAAGCCGTTGTCGCACTCGGTGACATGGAGTTCGGCCGCCTCCCCCGCCCCGAACAGCGGTTCAAGCGCGGCGCGCAGCTTGCCCACCAGCGCGAAGAGGCCGGGTGTGAGGATATCGCACTGGTGCATGTCCACGATGGTGTGGGAGCGGGCGGCGTGGAAGCCGATATGCAGGCCTTCGGGGAGAGACTTGATCTTGAAGACCGCGCGGCGGCGCGAATGCAGCGGCGACGGGATGACGTCCGTGACGGTGGCGGTGACGCCCGCCTTGTCCAGCGCAGCGATGACGGTGGCGCGCTTGCCCGCGAGATAGTCCGCCTGCGGAATATCCTGGGAGACGCAGCCGCCGCAGGCGGGGAAGTGGGGGCAGACAATCAAGCCAGGCCCACGCCTAAAGCAAAACCTTGTTTGTTCAATGACTTGCCCGAGACTCCAAAAAGGCAGCCAGTCATCTTATGCTCTTGAAGTGCTGGGAGGCAGATATGGCAAAAAAGAACCCCTTTCGTGTCACTGAAAACGAGGTTGCGTTCGCCATTGTACAAGTTTGTAAAACTGCTCCAAATGGAGTTGCGAGCTTCTCGCGCTGCAAAAGGGAAGTACCAAACCACCTGAACTTGTCGGCTGGAGATCGAAAAATCTCCGTGACGCGTCCCAATGAGGAGCTGTGGGAACAGCTCATCCGTAATATTAAATCCCACTTCGACGTCCCTGGGAACTACCTTCACGATGGATATCTTAAGCATATCCCCCGCGTTGGATATGAAGTCACACAGGCGGGCCGAGGCAAGAGAATTCCCTAGGCATACTTGGCCTTATAGCCCGGCTTGAACCATTTGAGTTCTGTAATGGGATCAGCGTCCTTATCCCACACAAACCATGCGTACGCTGTGGTACCTGACCCAGTTTGCTGTGCGCCCTTCATATAGAAGGTAATACGCTCGCTAAAAACCCAAACTCGCGACGGCGGGGTACGCGAGAAAATTGTATTGGCGCGATTTGCGCCCTCAAGAAAAGCTAAGCGCAACAAAAGAGCAAACTTGCGATCAGCCAGCTTCAAGCCGTTAGCAACAAACCCTTCCGCACAATTATACGGAGGGTTTGTGACAATATTCTTTGCCTTCTTTTTCGCGCTGAGGAAATCATGCCCTCCGTCACCGTAGCCACGATCAAACAGATCCGTACTTCTGACCTTGCAGCCCGTCTCTTCCAAAACTTTGGACATAGCGCCATCACCGCACGCACACTCCCAAATGTCGCCTTGAAAGCGCTCATTTTCGATTAGTGCGAAAGTGGCCCATCGTGGAGTGGGGAAAAAATCGGCCCCTCCGAGATCGGCGACGCGCTTGTTTGTCGGCTTGAAGCCGCCGTTCAAATTATATGTGGCGTCGTTCACAGCAACTCCCCTTTTACGACTCATCTAGCGGGAGTGTCGGGTTAACGAACGGTTAACGGACCTAAGGCAGCTAAGCTAACTTACCCGCCAGATGCACGACTTCGGCCCCGCGGCCGAGGGCGCTCAAAGCGGTGTGGACGATGCCGTCGGCGTTGAGGCCGGCTTCGGCATACATCTTTTCCGGCGTGTCATGGTCCTGGAAGGTGTCGGGCAGCGTCATCGGACGCATCTTCAGGCCGCGATCCAGCAGGCCGTCATGCGCCATGAAGTGCATGACATGGGCGCCGAAGCCGCCCATCGAGCCTTCCTCGATGGTGATGAGGACTTCGTGTTCCCTGGCGAGGCGGCGGATCAGGGCGGTGTCGAGCGGCTTGGCGAAGCGCGCGTCGGCGATGGTGGGCGACAGGCCATAGCCATTGAGCCGTTCGGCGGCCAGCAGCACTTCGGTCATGCGCGCGCCGAAATTGAGGATGGCGATGGACGCGCCTTCCTTGACGATGCGGCCCTTGCCGATTTCCAGCGGGATGCCCTGTTCGGGACGGGCGATGCCCGTGCCCTCGCCGCGCGGATAGCGGATGGCGCTGGGGCGGTCGTCAATCGCGACGGCGGTGGCGACCATGTGGGTCAGCTCCGCCTCGTCCGACGGGGCCATGATGACGAAGTGCGGCAGCGGCGTCAGATACGCGATGTCGAACGACCCGGCATGGGTCGCGCCATCGGCACCCACAAGGCCGCAACGGTCCATGGCGAAGCGGACGGGCAGCTTCTGGATGGCGACGTCATGCACCACCTGGTCATAGCCGCGCTGCAGGAAGGTGGAATAGATGGCGCAGAAGGGCTTCATGCCCTCGGTCGCCATGCCCGCCGCGAAGGTGACGCCATGCTGTTCGGCGATGCCGACATCGAAGGTGCGGTCGGGGAAGGCTTTTTCGAACAGGTCCACGCCGGTGCCCGACGGCATGGCGGCGGTGATGGCGACGATGGTGTCGTCCTTCTTCGCCTCGGCGATCAGGCTTTCGCCAAAGACCTTCTGGTAGGTCGGGGCCTTGGGCGTGGCTTTCTTCTGCTCGCCCGTCAGGACGGTGAACTTGTTGACCGCATGCCACTTGTCGGGTGCGGATTCGGCATGGGTGTAGCCATGGCCCTTGCGGGTCACGACATGGATCAGCACCGGGCCGGTGATGGTGTCGCGCACATTTTCCAGCACGGGGACCAGATGGTCCATGTTGTGGCCGTCAATCGGGCCGACATAATAGAAGCCCAGTTCCTCGAACAGCGTGCCGCCCATCGCGAGCCCACGGGCATATTCCTCGGCGCGGCCCGCCATCTTGAACATGCCCTTGGGCAGCAGGCGCTTGGCCAGGCGCTTTCCGAAATTGCGCAGGCCCGTATAGGTGTGGCTGGAGACCAGCCGCGCCAGATAGGCGCTCATCGCGCCGACGGGCGGGGCGATGGACATGTCGTTGTCGTTGAGGATGACGATCAGGCGGTTCTTGTCGGCGCCGGCATTGTTCATGGCTTCATAGGCCATGCCCGCGCTCATCGAGCCGTCGCCGATCACGGCGATGACATTGTTGTTCCTGCCTTGAAGATCACGCGCCGCCGCCATGCCCAGGCCCGCCGAGATCGAGGTCGAGCTGTGGGCGGCGCCGAA
Organism: Pseudomonadota bacterium; assembly: GCA_023427355.1. Taxonomy (GTDB): domain Bacteria; phylum Pseudomonadota; class Alphaproteobacteria; order Micropepsales; family Micropepsaceae; genus Rhizomicrobium. The sequence continues at coordinate 1,760 of JAEZBK010000204.1, read as the reverse complement.
GGGATCGTATTCGCTCTCGCTGCGCTTGGTGAAGCCGGACAGCCCCCCGCCGGTGCGCAGGGTGCGCATGCGCGCGCGGCGGCCGGTGAGGATCTTGTGCGGATAGGCCTGGTGGCCCACGTCCCAGATGATGCGGTCGTCGGGCGTGTTGAAAACGTAATGCAGCGCGGTGGTGAGTTCGACCACGCCCAGGCTGGAGCCGAAATGGCCGCCGGTCATCGAGACGGTGTCAATCAGGTCGGTGCGCAGTTCGTCGGCGAACTGGCGCAGCAGCGACTTGTCGAGCTTGCGCAGGTCACAGGGCAGATCGACCTGGTCCAGCAGGGGCGTCTTGGTATTGGGAATGCTCATGCGTATGACAATCTGAGGTCGGCCCCGGCCCGCTTGCGCCCGCTGCCCCCGACGCGCGCAAAGGATTTATGAGGCCAAGGGTTCACTCTTGTGCAGTGCAAATCAAGGGCTTGCGCATGCAATTCAGGGGGCGTCCGCCGGGACCGTCGATTCGGGGCCGTTGGGGCCCAGGACGATCTTTTCCAGGCGGCCTTCGGCGGCCTTGAGCTTGGCCTCGCAATGGGCCTTCAGCAGCTGTCCGCGCTCGTACAGGGCGATGGAATCGTCCAGGTCCACGGCCCCGTCTTCCAGCCGCTTCACGATGGTTTCCAGGTCCCGCAGGGCCGCTTCGAAGCTGAGATTTTCCACCCCGGCAGCCGGATTTCTGGTCTCACTGGCGATTGGACTGGCTCCCTTGTGGCCCGCCCGTTCCTCGCACAGAACGGGTTGCGGCGCATCATGGAATTGCGATTTCACATTCAAGCAAGTGTGAATAATCAGGGGGTAAGGCGCAGGTCCGGGGCTTTCAGCCGTGCCCCGTCCTGCGGCTGGGCCGCCGACTGCACCACCTCACGCACGCCCGGCAGGCCCAGCAGGGCGCGGATCTGGCCCAGCGTGTTCATCACCACCCGGACGCCGGCCAAGCTTTCGCGCAAGCCGCCGAAGATGCCCATCTTGCGCGGATAGATGCGGAAGCTGGCATTGTCCTGCGGCACCCCGGCCAGGCGGGCGGCGGCGCGGGCGGCGGTCCAGAAGCCGCCCAGCTCGTCCACCAGGCCCCGTTCGCGGGCATCGGCACCGGTCCAGACCCGGCCGCGCGCCACCTCTTCCACCTGGGCGCGGCTCAGCTTGCGGCCCGCCGCGACCTTGGCGGTGAAGTCGTCATAGATGGCGTCGGCCTGCGCATTCACCGCCGCCCATTGTTCGGGCGTGTAGGGGCTGATGGCGGAGTTCATCGTGGCATTGCGGCCGGCGGAAACCTCCTCGGCGTTGACGCCCGCAAGGCCCAGCGTGCCCTTCAGCGAGACCTTGCCGGTCAGGACGCCGATGGAGCCGGTGATGGTGGCGGGCTGGGCGACGATGCGGTCGGCATGCATCGCTATGTAATAGCCGCCCGATGCCGCGGTGGGGCCCATGGAGACCACCACCTTCTTGCCCGCGCCCTGCGCCTTCTTCAGCGCATGGAGAATCTGGTCCGACGCGGTGACGGAGCCGCCGGGCGAATCCACGCGCAGCACGATCGCCTTGATGGCGCTGTCCTTCGCCGCCTCGCCGATGGCCTTGGCCAGGTCGTCGCTGGCGATGCCGCCGCTGCCGCCCAGGAGGGTTTCCTCGGCCGTGCCGTCGGCGATTTCGCCCGTGGCCTCGACCACCGCGATGGGGGCGCTGAAGGCGGGCGTGCGGCTTTCGACATAGTCGGTCATCTTGGC
>JAEZBK010000180.1 GCA_023427355.1 Pseudomonadota bacterium | reverse complement strand
AAACTGGCCCAAAGCCCCTTGCTGACCAAGCTTTACTGCGCGCCCGGCAATGCGGGTATCGCGGATATGGCGCAGTGCGTGCCGATACCGGCCACGGACTTTCCGGCGCTGGCGCGATTCGCGCAGGACGAGAAGATCGATTTCGCCGTGATCGGCGCCGACGCGCAGCTCGTGGCCGGGTTGTGGGACGTGCTGGAAGACGCGGGCATCAAGACGCTGGGCCCCAGCAAGGCCGCCGCCGTTCTGGAAGGCTCCAAGGGCTTCGTGAAAGACCTGTGCGCGCAGATCGGTATTCCCACCGCCGCCTATCAACGCTTCCGCGACGCGGCAAGCGCCAAGACCTTCGCCCATTCGTTGGGCTATCCAGTGGTGATCAAGGCCGACGGCCTGGCAGCGGGCAAGGGCGTGATCATTCCCACCAATGCCGCCGAGACTGACGCGGCGATTGATTTCATGTTCGAAGGCGGTTTCGGCGCGTCGGGCCATGAGATCGTGGTCGAGGAATTCATGGACGGCGAGGAAGCCAGCTTCTTTGCGCTGAGCGACGGCACCAATGTGATCGCGCTGGCGGGGGCGCAGGATCACAAGCGCGTCGGCGATGGCGATACCGGCCCCAATACGGGCGGCATGGGTGCATATTCCCCTGCCCCGGTGCTGCCGCCGGCGCTGGAGCAGGTGGCGATGGATGTGTTCATCAAGCCGACCGTGGCGGCGATGGCCGCACGGGGCATGCCTTATATGGGCATCATCTTTCTGGGACTGATGATCACGAAAACGGGCCCCAAGCTGGTCGAATATAATTGCCGCTTTGGCGATCCCGAAACGCAGGTGCTGCTGCCGCGCCTGGAAAGCGATCTGCTGGCGACAATGATCGCGGCGCGCGAAGGCAAGCTGGACGGGCTGGACCTGCGCTGGAAGAAGGATGTGGCGCTGACCGTGGTCATGGCCAGCCGTGGCTATCCCGGCACGCCCGAAAAGGGCCATGTCATTTCCGGCCTGGACGCAGCCGCCGCGATGCCCGGCGTCACCCTTTTCCATGCCGGAACCGAAAAACGTGGCGGCGATGTCGTGGCGGTGGGCGGACGGGTTCTCAACATCACCGCGCTGGGCAAGGATGTGGCCGAAGCCAAGGCCCGGGCCTATGCGGCGGCGGCGCAAATCCACTGGGAAGGCGCCTTTTGCCGGTCGGATATTGGCTGGCGCGCGCTGAACCGGTAACACCGTCACATGCTGCTTTGGGCCGGATGGATTCTGATCGTGCTGGGCGTCGTGGCGCTGCCGCTGGATCGCAGGATCGCGCACTACCTATATGACCATGTCAGCCAGGCGACGCACCGGCGGCTGAACGGCATCACCCATTCGGCCAAGGCCGGTCACTGGCTGGGTGCGGCGATCCTGGCGCTGGCGGTGGCGGCGGTGGCGCGACAGTTCGGCATGGCAGGCGTCAGGCTGGACATGCTGATCAATTACAGCCTGGCCTTCATCGCCAGCCTGACCATCGGCAGCGCCATCCTGCATGTCATCAAGCTGGTGCTGGGACGCCGCCGTCCGCGCGATGACATGGAGATGGGGCTTTACGGCTTCGTGCCGTTCGCCTTCAACACCAACTTCAATTCCTTTCCCAGCGGCCACGCGCTGACCATCTTTTGCGTCGGCGTGATCTTCACCTGTGTCTGGCCGATGCTGTGGCCGCTCTGGCTGGGCGTCGCGGCCTTCCTGGCGGGCGTGCGGGCGCTGCTGACCGCGCACTTCCTGTCGGACGTGCTGATCGGCGGCGGCATCGGCCTGATCGTGGCGCGCGAAGTGCTGGTGCTGGGCTTTCCCGGTTTCGCGCCGGGCTGGTTCTAGCTAACGCCGCGCCCTGAAAAAAGCGCGCAGCATCTCGCCCGCCGCAACCGGATCGCCCGCACGATCCACGGTGGGGCGATGATGACAGGTGGGCTGTTCAAAGAAGCGCGGCCCGTGCAGCACCGCCCCGCCCTTGGGATCATCGGCGGCGAAGACGATGCGGCCCACCCGCGCCAGCGAACTGGCCGCCGCGCACATGGCGCAGGGTTCGAGCGAGACATACAGCGTGGTGCCGCCCAGCCGCTCATTGCCCAGCGCGGCGGCGGCGGCGCGCAGGACCAGGATTTCGGCATGGGCGGTCGGATCGCGGCGTTCCACGATGCGGTTGCCGTCACGGGCCAGGATTTGCCCGTCGGCCCCCAGCAGAACCGCGCCGACCGGGACCTCGCCCCGCAAGGCGGCGGCTTCCGCTTCGGCAAGCGCCAGTGCTATGGCTTCCCCATCGGTCATGGAGAGCCCTTTGGCAGAAAAGAACACGAAAGGCGAGCGCAAGCCCGCTGGCAGCGCCGGACGCCCCAAAAGGACGCCGCTGCCCAAGGCCGGCTGGAGCCCCTCGACCGATGCCACGCCCCGGATGGAGCCGGATGAACGCCCGGTGCGCCGCCCTGCGGCCACGGCGCAGGATACGCCGTCAGGCGATGGCGGCGACCGCATCGCCAAGGTG
>JAEZBK010000144.1 GCA_023427355.1 Pseudomonadota bacterium | reverse complement strand
ATGCGGTGGCGCCGGTGACGCGCGACCGGGGCGTGCCGGTCCTGGCTTTTTCCACCGAAAAGTCGGTGGCGGGGCGCGGCATCTACCTCATCAGCTTCCTGCCGGAAAACGAGGTGACACGTGTGGTCAGCTTCGCCGCCGAGCGCGGGCACAAGCGTTTCGCCGCACTGGTGCCGCGCAACGCCTATGGCACGCTGGCCGCAGAAGCGATGCGCGAGGCGGTCAGCGCGGCAAAGGGTGAAACCGTTGCGGTCACCGAGTTCGCGGCCACCGCGCCAGGTGGCCAGGCAGCGGCGCGCGAGATCGGAAAGTCCACGCTCGATGCGCTGCTGATCGCGCAGGGCGGCGCGGTGCTTCGCGCCATGGCGCCGGCGATTGCGGGCCGTGACAAGACCCGGCTTCTGGGCACCGGCCTGTGGGACGAAGATGCGTTGACGCGTGAAGCGGCGCTCGATGGCGGCTGGTATGCCGCGCCGGACCCGCAGGCCAGCACAGCCTTCACCACGAAATATCGCAGCACGTTCGGCGAGGCGCCTGCCAACATCGCCAGCCTTGCCTATGATGCGATAGCCCTTGTGGCCCTGCTCGCGCCCGGCGAACCCTACAAACGCTTCACAAAACCCATCCTGATGGATCCCAACGGATTTACCGGCATCAGCGGCGCTTTCCGCTTCCGCATGGATGGCGCATCCGAACGCGCGTTGGCGGTGCTGCAGATGACGCCCGAGGGTCCGCAGGTGATCAGTCCCGCGCCCAAGACATTCCTGCGCACGGGGCGATAGGGCATGCGGCGGCTGGGAGCCTGTCTTGCGATTGTGCTCGTCCTGCTGGGCGGCGCACCGGCCCGCGCCGCCGTCACGATAGACTTCTACTCGCACGAGCTGACGCTGGTGGCGCGCGGGCTGAACACCTATTTCCCCCACGCGCTTGTGATCCTGCGCGGCACGACCGAGGACGGCACCCCGGTCAACACCAACCTGGGCTTCACCGCCAAGACCGTGTTCATCAACATTCTGTGGCAAAAAGTGACGGGCGAGATGGATCCCACGCCCCTGCCGCCGGGCTATCTGGATGGCGCAGACCGGCGTTTTTCCTTTCCCCTGACCGACGAGCAGTACCATGCGGTTCTGGCGGTGGCAGACCGCTGGCGCAACGCACCACAGCCTTCCTATGACATCGATGAAAGCAACTGCGTGATCTTCATCAAGCATGTCGCGCAGGCGGTGGGCCTGTCCGTCAGCGACGACAAGCGCTTCGTTCGGGCGCCCAGCGATTTTCTGCTGGACGTGGCGCAGCGCAATGCCGCCTTTCTGGCATCACACGGCCCCCAGCCAGCCTTGATGCTGGTGGCCGGGCGTGGCGGCGCGCAGGCCGCAACGCCATCACAAACACAGACACTGCAGGAACGGGTGCGGCAGCTGGAAGCCCAGAGCGGCCGCTAGTTCAGGATTTCCGCAATCACGGCGTTGAGCACAAGCCGTCCGGCTGGTGTCGCGGTAAGAATATCCCCCTGCCAGGTCAGCAAACCATGCGCAACGAGGGGAGCGATTTTTTCGGCCTGCGGGCGACGGCCCCAGCGCCGTTCATAGCCGGCAAGGTCAAGCCCGTCGCGCAGGCGCAGGTTCATCAGAAGATGCTCGCGCGCGGCATCCCCCTTGGCGACCATGATCCTGTCGGAAAAACCATGGCCATCGCGCATCACCGCATCCTGCCAGCGTTCGGGCAGTTTGATGGCGGCCGTGGCAATGCGGCCGGAAGGGGTCTGGAAGCGTCCATGCGCACCCGGACCGACCCCGGCATAATCGTCGTAACGCCAATAGATCAGGTTGTGGCGGCTTTCCGCCCCCGGGCGGGCATGGTTGGAAATCTCGTAAGCGGGCACGCCCGCAGCCTCGGTGAGCTCCTGCGTGGTCTCATAAAGATCCACCGCCAGGTCTTCCTCCGGCATCACCAGCGCACCTTTGCGGTGCAGCAGTGCATAAGGCGTTTCCGGCTCTATGGTGAGCTGATAGAGCGAAAGATGTTCCGTACCAAAGCCCAGCGCTTCACGCAGTTCCGCGCGCCATTGTGCATCGGTCTGTCCGGGACGGGCATAGATCAGGTCGAGGGAAACGCGATCGAAGTTCTTCTGCGCCAGCGACAGCGCCGCCACGGCTTCGGTCCTGTCATGCAAGCGTCCCAACGCCTTCAGGTCGGCATCGTTCAACGCCTGGACACCCAATGAGATGCGGTTGATTCCGGCGGCGCGGTAATCGGCGAAGCGCGCAGCATCCGCAGAGGCTGGATTTGCTTCCAACGTGATCTCGGGATCATTGGCCATGGGCCAGAGCGCCGCGATCTTCTGCAAGACGCGCCCGGCTGCACGGCCACCCATCAAGGAGGGTGTGCCGCCCCCGAAGAAAATGGTCTCGACCACGGGTCTGTCGGCCTGTTGTCCTGCCACCCATTCCAGTTCGCGTTCGACCCCCCTTGCCCAGGCTTCATCATCGACCACCGTGCGGACGTGGGAATTGAAGTCGCAATAGGGGCATTTGGCGGCGCAGAAGGGGAAATGGACGTAGACGCCAAAGCTCACGGAACGATGACCCGGAAAAGTGCCATTGCCGGCGACAGCGTAACGGTTTGCGCAGGCCGCGCGCCCATCATAACTACAGCGACTCGGCAAAGATGCCGCTATGCAGCAGCTTTTCGAAAGCCTTCGCACGATGCGACATGGCGTGCTTGGCCTGAGGCTCCATCTCGCCAAAGGTCAGCTCCATGCCCTGCGCGATGAAGATGGGGTCATAGCCGAAGCCATGCGTGCCGCGCGGCGGGAAGGTAAGCGTGCCATGCACTTCGCCGACAAAGGTGCGCATCTCGCCATGTGGCGAACACAGCGACAGGGCGCATGTGAAATGCGCCGAGTAATCCGTCGCCGCCCTCTCCTGAAGTTCGCGCTCAATGCGCGCCATGGCGAATGTGAAATCCTTGGTGGGCCCGGCCCAACGCGCCGAATAGATTCCCGGCGCGCCGCCCAGCGCGGTGACACTGAGGCCGGAATCGTCGGCCACTGCGAAATGGCCTGATGCCAGCGCGGCGGCTCTCG
>JAEZBK010000309.1 GCA_023427355.1 Pseudomonadota bacterium | reverse complement strand
GGTCACCTGTTCGCCGGCCGCGACCACCACGTCATATTCGCGCTGGTCGGGGATGGGCTGGGCGACCTTGCCGTCCACGCCCTGCACGGGCGGTTTCGCCGCCTCGTTGGTCCAGCCGACCAGCTTGTTGGTTTCGCCCGCCATGGCGGACACGACCACGGCGACCTGGTTGCCGCGTTCGACCTCGCGCTTCACCAGGGTTGCGACATGGCGGATACGCTCGATGTCGGCCACCGAGGTGCCGCCGAATTTCATCGTGATCTTCGCCATTTGCCGGAGATTTGCCCTGTCTTTTGCGGCGGCCTACATAGAGGGAGTTGCCCCCCGGCTCAACCCGAAAGAATCCGCTCCCCGGACCGCCAGAACCGCCATGAAAAGCAAGACCTTCACGGGCGACGGCGAGGCCGCCATCATCAAGGCGGTGAATGACTGGCTGGCGGGCCAGACCGGCATCCGGGTCCGCGATACCAGGACCGTGCAGGCCGATCCGGCCAGCGGCGCACCGCGTATCACCTTCGAGGTCTGGTACGACCAGGACAGGACATGACCCAGCAGATTTCCTCTCGTCCCTCGATTGATCCCACGGAGGTCGCCAAATTCTCCGCCATCGCGGCGGAATGGTGGGATCCGGCGGGCAAGTTCGCGCCACTGCACAAGTTCAATCCCGTGCGCCTGTCGTTCCTCAAGGCAGAGGCGGCCGCCCATTTCGGGCGCGACGCGCGGGGGCTTCGGCCTTTTGAAGGCCTGACCCTGCTCGACATTGGCTGCGGCGGCGGGCTGCTGTCGGAGCCGATGGCGCGGCTGGGTTTCGCCGTCACCGGGGCCGATGCGTCGGAGCGCAATATCGGCACCGCCAGCGTCCATGCCGCACAATCGGGGCTGGAGATTGAGTATCGCGCCGTCACGGCCGAGGAACTGGCGGCGGAAGGCCGATCCTATGACGTGGTGCTGAACATGGAGGTGATCGAGCATGTCGCCGATGTGCGCGCCTACCTGGCGGCGTGCGCGGCGCTGGTGAAGCCCGGCGGCATCACCATCGTCGCCACCATGAACAAGACGCTGAAGTCGCTGGCGCTGGCCAAGATAGGGGCGGAGTATGTGCTGGGCTGGCTGCCGCGCGGCACCCATGACTGGAACCGCTTCATTCCGCCTGCGGAGCTTCGCGTGATGCTGGAGGAGGCCGGGCTAACCCATTGCCGGACACAGGGTGTCTCGTTCAATCCGCTGGCCTGGGACTGGCTTTTGTCCTCCGATGTGGACGTCAACTACATGATCGTCGCGCGGCGCTGATCAGCCGCCCGCCCCCCCTCCCTGTTCCGGGGCGGCGCTGCTGCTATTGACGCCTTACAGTGTCATCTTACAGTGCCGACATAATTTTCAGACGTTCAGATTCGTCCGCGTTTGCGGGATTGCATTTCAGGTTGGGGATTTCATGGCCGGCTGGATGGGCGCGCAGCCCCTGCAACGCATTCTGGCATCCACATGGCGGCGCATGACGCCTGGTCTCGCCCTGCCCGCTCAAGCGTCCGTCCAAGCCTTGTCCGAACGCCGGTGCATGTCGGCCGCACAATTCTTCGAAATTTTTTCGCGAGGATCATCATGAACAACTCTGTGCCCACCGCCGCCGGTTTCACGGCCCTGATGCTGGCCGGGCTGCTGGCCACGCCAGCCGCCGCCCAGGTGCGCGGCGCGCCCGCCATCGCGTCATACCACGCGCAGGGGTTCTGCCTGGACACCCGGGCGGGCGACAACCAGATCCTGCTCTGGTCCTGCCATGGCGGCACCAACCAGGCCTTCCGCTTCGTCAGCGGCAATTACGGTATGATCTCGCTGGGTGACCAGCGCTGCCTGACATCGGGCCTGACCAGCGGGTCGCCACTCACCGCCCAGCCTTGTACCAATGCCGCCAACCAGAAATGGGGCTTCCAGACCAATAGCACGCTGCGCAACGAAAGTGGCCTGTGCGCCGACATCGAGGGCGGCAGCCGCAGCCAGGGCGCACGCGTACTGGGCTATAGCTGCCAGGGTAGCACCAACCAGCAATGGTATCCCGCCGTAACGGCGCGTTCCGCCCCGCTGGGCCTTGGCGCCGAACAGAAGCTGGCGGGCCGTTCGGGTGTGAAGGTCTTCGCCTCGTCCGGCGGCTTCAGCGGCGGCAACATCGTGGCGTCCGGCGGCGGCAATATCGTCTCGGGCGGCGCAGGCAACCTGATCGCCAATGACGGCGCGAGCATCGTGGCAGGCGGCGCGGGCAACATGCTGGCGCGGTTCGGCAGCCTGATCGCCAATGACGGCGCGGGCATCGTGGCGGGCGGCGCAGGCAATGCGCTGCCCAGCAACTGGTCTTTCTTCTCTGGTGCGGGTGCAGGAATCGTGGCCGGCGGCGCGGGGAACTGACGATGCGCGGGCTATACTCGCTTCTTGTTCTGGGCGCGGTGATGGCTGCGCCTGCTTACGCCCAGGATACGGCCCCGCCAACACCAACTGCGGAGCCCGCGCCCACGCTCAAGCCGTTCCAGAAGGTGCAGGTGACGGATCCGGAAAACCCCGGCCAATGGAAGAACTGCACCATCGTCACCGTGCATACCGGCGCCTATGACGTGAACTGCAACGGCGCACGTGCCACCGTGCGCGACGTTCATGTGCGCACCCCGGGCGGCCAGCCGGTGGCGCAGACCGCCGCCCAGCCCGTCACCGCACCCTACAAGACCGGCGACCTGGTGCTGGTGTCGGTGATGAGCCTGCCCGACGACTGGCGTCTTTGCGTGGTAGAGCGCAACCAGATCG
>JAEZBK010000302.1 GCA_023427355.1 Pseudomonadota bacterium | reverse complement strand
GTGAAACCCTGCACATCCGTTCAGGGACAAAAAACCTGAATGGCGGTTCATCGTCTTTTCCGGGCGCGGCAGGGACGGCGGACGGCGGCCCGGAATCTGGCACGAAAAGTTACAATTGAGGGCGTTTGCAGGGCCGCCAGGGCAATTCCGTCCGGCCGGAGGCGGATGTATGCTGTGGCAAATTCCATAACAGGGAATCGCCATGAAAAGCCCGTCCCTCGCCGTTTTTCTGATGCTCGCAGCCGCCGCCCCGGCCCTGGCCCAGCCCGTCTCCACCAATGTCGAGACGGTCTATTCGGATGCCCAGCGCGCCGCCGACCAGGACCTGGCGCGCCGGTTCGTCGGATCGCTGCTGGCGCCGTCCGCCTCGTTCGAGAACCAGTATGCGAAGTGGACGCGGCCGGTCTGCGTCAATGTTTATGGCCTGTCGGCGATGTCGAAGGTGATGATCGAGCGCCGCATCCGTGACGTGGCGGCCCAGGTGGGCGCGCCGGTGGATCGTGCCGATGGCTGCATTCCCAACGTGACCATTGCGTTCTCGCCGGAGCCCCAGGCCACGCTGACCTCGGTCGCGCAGGCGGCGCCCTTCCTGGTGACGGGCGGCAAGAAGCGCCAGCTCACCGTCACCCAGCCGGTGCAAAGCTGGTACACGACCTTCCGCCGCGATTTTTCCGGCCTGGCGCAGCTCGACCTGAACTGGGAAGACGCGGCCACGGCCGGCGGCGTCGAAGCCGCGGGCAGTGTTGGCGCCCTGACGCCGGCCACCGGCGATTCCACGATCATGAGCAACATGGGGGAATCCTCGGCCCAGGCCAACGGCAATTCCGGCGGCATCGAGCGCGACATTCCCCGCGTGCGGTCGCAGGGGACGCGCCTGTCCACCGGCATCACCCCGGAAATGGGCGCCGTGCTGGTGATCGTGGACACCAAGGCGATCATGGGCATGCCGCTGGGCAGCCTGGCGGATTACCTGGCCCTGACGGTGCTGTCGCAGGCCCCCGCCACCGGCCGCTGCCAGGAGGCGCCCAGCATCGCCAACCTGATGGCCAACTGTCCCGGCGATGTGAAGACCACGTCCCTGTCGAATGTGGACATTGCCCTGCTCACCGGCCTGTATGAGACGCCCCTGAAGCCGGAAATGATCCAGCGCGCGCGCATCATCGGCGCAATGCGGCGGACGCTGGAAGCGCAGACCATCCGGTAGTCACCCGGGCGCCTTGCCCCAAAAGGGCGGGCGGCGCGATAAAGCCATGCGGCCACAAGGCCGGACCGGTGTTGTGTGCAGCCTTTCGACGAGGTTTGTCATGCGCAGTCCGACCGCTGCCATACTTCTGCTTGCCGCCATGGCGACGGCGATGGCCCAGACGCCTCCGCCCGTGACCAGCGCGCCGGAAACCGTCTATTCCGAGGCGCAGCGCGACATGGATGAAACCCTGTCGCGGCGGGCGGTCGAAGGTGTTTTGGACCAGGCTGACGGAACGGAAAATGGGCAGTATGCGCGCTGGAAAGTGCCGGTCTGCTTCAATGTCTATGGCCTGTCGCCGCTCGCCAAGTATCAGATCGAGCGGCGCATGAAAGACATTGCGCACCAAGTCGGCGCACTCGTGGATGGACAGGACGATTGTGCTCCCAACATCCTGATCGCTTTCACGCCCGAACCGAAGGCGACGCTGGAATCCATCGTGAAAGTACGCCCATGGCTGGTGCCCGGCCTTGGCATGATCCGCAGCCGCACGCGGGAAAGCCTGCCGATCCAGGCTTGGTACTCCATAGCCCTGACCGGCAAAGGCGGACGCCCGGCCCTGGTCTATGACGGTTATGACGAGGAACCTCGCATATTCGCCGCCGCCAGCCTGAATCGCCTCGGCAGCGGCCTGTCCTCGCAGATCATGGCGGTGACCATGGTGGTGGATACCAAGGCCATCATGGGCATGAACCTGCTGACGCTGGCCGATCATTTCGCGCTCATGACGCTGGTTCAGGCGCGCGCGACCGCACGCTGCCGGGACTTTCCGACCATCGCCAACCTGATGACCAAGACCTGCGACCCGTCCAACACCGCCCAGACCATCACCGACAAGGACATCGCCCTGCTCACCGCGCACTATGCGGTCACGGACGACCGGATGGAATTGCTGCAAGGCCTTCGCATCATGGGCACGATGCGCCGCACGCTGGAAAGCCAGGTCACCGGAAAAGACGTTCCGGAAAAAACAGGCCGGCCCTAGCTGGGCCGGGCCGCCGCCGGGATCATGCGGGTGTCGAGCACGCGATAACCGGACACCGCGCCCCAGGAGCCGTATTGGCGCAGGCCATAATGGTGCCAGACCAATTCGCCGCGATCATCCAGCCGGGCGATGCCGCGGCGCGACTGCTGCAGCGAACGGGCATTGACCGGCATGAAGCCGTCCTGGCCGGCCGCCGCGGGCACCAGGCCATATTCCGCACACGGAACATTGAGCGCCAGCGGCATGCCTTCGCGCCAGGCCTTGCCGGACCAGACGCGCGTAACCATGGCGCTGACGGCGCAATAATTGGGCAGGCGCGCGGGCACCGTGACGGCCATCACTTCGAATTCCACCACATTGCCTTCGTGCAGCGTCTTCTGGATCGAGATGCCGCCGGATGGCGCGGGCCGCGTTTCGACCTGCTCCACCGCGAAGGCCGAAGCGGCGGGCGCGCACAGGATGGCGGCGATGGCGAGAACCTGGAAACGCATGGGCATCCTCCCGAATTCACCGCACAAGTCTAACACGGTTTTTGGCGAAGATGAGGCAGTTCCGTTACGGCAGGTTGATCTACCAGTAGCCGATCAGGCGACCCATCGTGATCGCACCCAGCCAGAACAGCAGCGAGGTGGCGCCGAAGACGCGCAGCCGACCATATTCGGCCTGGGTCAGCTCGCGCCCCCGGTGCGCGCGCCAGGACGGCGTGAGGTGCAGGATGGCGAGATTGACCAGCGCCAGGGCGATGAAGACCAGCTTGGGCAGCAGGAAGGGATTGTGGGCATATTCCGACGCCTTGGTCGCCAGCAGGAAGACGCCCGTGACGATGGCCAACCCTGCCCCCGTGCCCGCCACATTCACCGCCGGCCGCGAGATCATGCCCAGCGGAATGGAGCGCCACACGCCCAGGAGCCGCAGGTCGAGGACGCAGATCGCCCCGAACAACCCGGCAATGCCGATGACGTGGAACAGGTTGACCACGGCATAGGTCCATACGCCGGTGTCACGCATGGCATGGCCCAGAGGCGAGGCCTCGAGCCAGGTCATGAATTCCAGATAGGCGCTGGTCTGAATGGGGTGGCCTATTCGCGTTCGGGGTAGACGGCGTAGCGCTGCTTGCCATGGATGACGACGATGGTCTTCATCTCATTGCGGGCCTTGGTCACCGCCTTGTTGCCGCGCACCGTGACGGTGGCGCCAACCGGGATCACGCCGGGCTTGAGGCCCGCCGCAGCGGTGCGCGCGGGCGGCGCGAGCGTCACGTCCCAGATCGCCGTGCCGACACGGATCTGCATGGTGCCGTGCGGACCGGCCAGCGAGACATCGCGGGTGACGGTGCCGGTCAGGTCGGTGACGTTTTCCTCCTGCGCGCTCCACCCATGATGGGCGAAGGCGGGCGCGGCGCAGAGCGACGCTGCGACAAGGGCGGGGATGACGTATCGGGACATGCCGTTTCCTCTCCTGTTTTCGTCTATTTCTGGACCACTTCCCTGGGCTTGCGCCCCCTGGGGCCGGGCGCCTTTGTTTCCGCCGGGATGAACTCGAAGACCAGCTTGTCCGCCTCGCGGTCGAGCAGCACGCGCACCGTGCCGCCATGCATCAGATGGCCGAAGAGGATTTCATCGGCCAGCGGCTTCTTGATGTGCTCCTGGATGACGCGGCCAAGCGGACGCGCACCCATGCGCTCGTCGTAGCCCTTGTCGGC
>JAEZBK010000282.1 GCA_023427355.1 Pseudomonadota bacterium | reverse complement strand
ACCCCGTCGTGCCGGCGCTGTTGTTGTTGATCAGGCCGCCGCCGGTGACCGTGGCGCTGCCGGTCTGGTAGGCATAGACCAGCAGCGGCTGGCCCGCATTGATGCTGGAGCAGGTGCCGTTGGAGGTGGGCGTGGCGGTGGGATAGCTGACCGCGTTGCAATAGGCCTGGTTGTAGACGAACTGGCGGCCGGTGGGATTGAGCTGGCCGATGAAGACCGTGTCGTTGGAGATGGTCCAGTTGGCGGCGGCCATGAAGTGGCCCCGGCCATCCATGAAGCTGGTGCCCCAGGCGAGTTCGGCGCGATACTGGTTGTGCTCGACCTCGGTCTTGTTGGCGTAGGAAACGCTGCCCTTGAAGCCTTCGAAGGTCTTGTTGATGACGATGTTGATGACGCCGGTCACCGCATCGGAGCCCCAGGCCGCCGAGGCGCCGCCGGTCACCACGTCCACGCGCTGAACCACCGAGGACGGGATCATCGCGATATCCACCTCGCCTGCCTGCACCGAGGAGGCGACGACGCGCTGGCGGTCAATCAGGACCAGGTTGCGGTTGGAGCCAAGGTTGCGGATGGCGACGGTGTCGATGCCGGCATTGGCCTGGGCCACGTTGCGCGAATTGGAACCGCTGTTGATGCCCTGCCCGCCGCGAATCTGCGGCAGCTCGCGGATCTGGTCGCCGATATTGACCTTGGCGTCGCGGTTGATGGTTTCGATGCCGATGACGCTGACCGGGGTGGGCGCTTCGAACCCCTTGAGGTCGATGCGGGAGGCGGAAGAGCTGATGACCTCGACCTGGAGGGCTGCACTGTCCTGCGCCTGGGCAGCGGAAAGGGACAGGATGGCGATGACAGCGGTCGCGGAACCGCCGAGCAGCTTGTGCCTGGAATTGAGCATGGGAACTCCCCGATATGACGTTGTGCTGTGCGCTCTGGCGGCGCATGCGGCAGGGTCGGAGGCCTTGCCGTGCAAGTCAACGCGAAGGCCTGCCCCCCGCCGGGCAAAGTGCCGGGGCGGTTCGCCCAGCGGACAAACGGCGCGATTCGCGTCCCATGGGTGGGAACGAATATCCGTTTGCTGGCGGGGTTGCCCTTATTGCGGGCGCGGACGGGGCCAGCTCGTCCAGCGATTGTCGTGGGTGACGTCGCCCTGCGGCGCATCCCAGCGCAGCGCCTGCAATCCGTTCAGGTCATACACGACCTTGCCGTCCTTGAGCGTGAGTTCGGGAACCAGCCGGCGGGTGCCATCCAGCCGGGTGTTGCTCATGTCGAGATAGCCGAAGCGGCCGGTCTGCAACCGGAACACGGCAATGTCGGCGATGGCGCCGGGCGACAGATGCCCCAGGTCGGTGCGCCGGATCTGGCGCGCGGGCGCGTCGGTCATCGCCGTGACGACCTCGCCCAGGGTCAGGCCCAGCGCCAGCATCTTGGAGCCGACTTCCGCCATGTTCTTGGTGGAACTGTTCATGCTGTCCACATGCAGGTCGGTGGACAGGGAATCCGGCTTGAAGCCCGCCCGGGTAAAGGGCACCGCAAGGGACCATTTGAACGAGCCCCCGCCGGTGCCCGCATCGAAGAAGATGCCGCGCTTGCGGCCTTCGATCATGCCCTGCTGGGGGCCCAGCGTCCTGGCGTCCTGCTCCTGGCGCAGGCCCGAATACATATGGGTGTAGATATCGCCGGGCCGCCGCTTCACCGTGAGCAGCTCGCGCAAGGGCCGCGCCGGGCGGTCGCCGCCGAAATCCACCATGACGGGAAGATTGGCGCGGGTGGCGGCGATCACCGACTGGTCCACCGCATGCCAGTCATTGCCGTTGTAATGCGCGGTCTTGATGCCCA
This sequence comes from Pseudomonadota bacterium, assembly GCA_023427355.1. Classification (GTDB taxonomy): domain Bacteria; phylum Pseudomonadota; class Alphaproteobacteria; order Micropepsales; family Micropepsaceae; genus Rhizomicrobium. The sequence continues at coordinate 2,058 of JAEZBK010000282.1, read as the reverse complement.
CGACCAGGCCTGGATATTTCTGCGCCATGGCGGCGGTGGCGGCGCCGTCCATGTCCTCGGTCACCTGCTCGAACCTGCCGCCGCGCATGCCATGGCCGACGATGTTGAGCATCGCCAGCACCCGGGTTTTCGAGCGGTCGATGACGCGATCCTTGAAATCCTCGAAATTGCGCCAGCCGGAACTGCCGGCATCCACCACCGTGGTGACGCCGCTGCGGAAGGTGTGGCCGTCGGGATAGACCGACAAATCGCCCGCATAGGAACCGCGCTCGCCCGTGCCGGCAAAGACATGCACATGCAGGTCGATCAGGCCCGGGGTGACATAGAGGCCATTCACCGCGATGGTCTTGATTGCGTCCCGGGGCGAAAGGTTCTTCGCCACCCGGGCGATGCGGCCATCCTTGATGGCGACATCCATCACGCCATCGACATGATTGCGCGCATCCACCACATGGCCGCCCTTCAGCAGCAGGTCATAGGCCGGAAGGTTGGGCGCGGGCGGCTGCTGGGCGAAGGCGCCGGTGACGGCCAGCAGCAGGGCGGCGCCCAGGGGGAGAAGCCTTCTCATGCGCGCACCGCTTCCCAGGTTGCCGGGCCATATTCGCCCATATCGACCGTGCCGCTCATGCGGCTTGCGCCGGCATGGCCCCGAAACGTGAAGTTCACCGTGTTGCAGGGCGTCTGGAAACTGCTGCGCAGCTCCACCGTTCCGGCGCGCACGACGCCGCGCAGCGGGGAACGATAAAGTTCGCCCTGGTGCAGGCCGGTGATCTCCCCGCCCTTCTGCTCGATGCGGAAACTGTGCGTCCCCTCGCCCACCGGGTAGTGGATCAGGACATCCCACTGCCCGTCTATCGCCGCCAGCGCGCCGGTGGGGACATCGGGATTGGCGTAATGACCGGGCGTGGTCAGCGCGGCGAAAATCGCATCGGCGATGATGCGTTCCTCGCCCGCATCCATCATGTAGGGCATGATGGTGAGGCTGGACGCCATGGCGTCGGGCCGCCGGCCTTGCGTGCTTTCCAGGAAGATGCGCGGGGCGCCCGCATCCAGCCGCTGCCCAAGCTCCACGCCGGTGATGCCGAGGACGGCGGCGTCCCAGCGCACGCGCAGGCGCGGCGCGCGATTGGAAAGTCCGTTCGGCTCCAGATATTCGAAGCTGGTGGTGGGCAGCGGCTTCAGCCGGGCGGCGACATGCTCCAGCCAGCCGCGCCACATCGTCTGTTCGGCGGCATGGTCGCGGCGGTACCATTGCTCGACCGCCGCCAGCAGGCCCATCGCCTCTTCCTTGGAGCATTTGAAGGCGCGGCCATAGGCATGATGCGGCGAGGCGTTGTACCAGGCGGCCTGGCACAGCTTCCTGTCGCCGATCAGAAGCCCGGAGGATTGCGGACCGCGCAGGCATTTGCCGCCGCTGTACCCGACCAGGTCGGCGCCCGCCGCCAGATGGACATTGGGGGTGGTGAGTTCTTCCGCCGCCGCATCCACGAAGACCGGCACGCCGCGCGCCCTGGCGATGGCGCAGATGGCCGCCACGCTCATGGGGCCGGAGACGGTGCGCGGACCGGCCAGGATGTAGATCATCGCCGTGCGCTCGCTGATCATGGCGCCGAGATCGTCGGGTGTTTCCACCTCGATCACCTGGGCGCCCATCATGCGCACGCCGATGTCATATGGATTGCGCGAATGGCTGGGGATGATGACTTCGTCCCTGGCCTTCACATAGGGCAGCGCCTGGCACTTCTCGACATTGGTGCCCGCCATGCAGGCGATGGTGGCCAGGCAGATCGCCGCCTGGCAGCCGGTGGTGGTGATGCCCCACTGCGCGCCGGTGAGTTCGGCCAGACGATGGCCGATGCCGTCCATCATCTCGTCCAGGTTCACATAATAATGCGAGGCCTCGTACATGGCCTGCTTGACCTGCGGCAGGGAGCGCGAGCCGGAGATGATGGTGTAGGTGCCCCGCGCATTGATGAGGGGGCGCACGCCGATGCGGCTGAAGAGATTGTCGGGCTCATGGCCGGTGAGGCGCGGCAGCGCGGGCGCTTGCGCCTGCGC
>JAEZBK010000159.1 GCA_023427355.1 Pseudomonadota bacterium | reverse complement strand
GATGAACTCCACGCCTTCCAGATGGGCGTCGATCATGTTGTTGACGGCGTTGCCGCCGGCGCCGCCGACGCCGAGCACGACGATGCGGGGGCGCAGTTCCTTGGGTTCCGGTACGTTCAGATTGATCGCCATTTCACTTTCTCCTCAGTGACGTCTGCCAGCAGCTCTTCAAAGTCACCTTGACCCGCCCGAATCGCCCGTTGATTCGCGTCATAATGTTGAATCATTCCAGCCACCGGCCGGTCAACCGTGAGAGCCAGGATGAGCCTTTTTTTGTGCTCGCCGCGTGCATCTTGTCGGCGAGGTCGGGGTTGATGATTTCCGGCGGCATGGTCGCGCCCGCCATGAGCAGGCCGATGACCGTTGCGTAATCCGGACCCGCCGACGCGGCGGCGAGGCCGGGGAAGGATTGCGGGCGGCCCAGCCGCACCTGCTTGGAGAGGGTGCGCGCCGCAAGATCGCGGACGCCCGCCATCTGGCTGGCGCCACCGGTCAGGACCGCGCGCTTGCCCGACGCGACATCGAAGCCGGACGCCTGCAATTTCTCCTGCACGGCGGCGAAGATTTCCTCCAGCCGGGCCTGGATGATGCGGGTGAGCATGGAACGGGGCACGCGCAGGGCCGTATCGGCGCCATCCTCGCCCATCTGGGGCACGGAGACGACATCGGTTCCGGCATCCATCTCGCCCAGCGCCGCGCCGAACAGGGTCTTCACCCGCTCGGCGGCGGACAGGGGCGCCGACAGCATGCGGGAAATGTCGGAGGTGACGGCGAAGCCGCCCAGCGGCACGACATCGGCATGGACCAGATTGCCTTCCAGGAAGACGGCGATCGAGGTCACGCCGCCGCCCATGTCGATCACGGTGCAGCCGATCTGCTTTTCGTCTTCGGTGAGCACCGAAAGACCGGAGGCATAGGCCCCGAACAGCGAGCCCACCACATTGAGCTGGCTGCGCTCCACCGCCAGCTTGAGGTTCTGCAAGGGGGACGGCTTGACCGCCACGGCGTGCATGGCGACGCCGATCTTCTGGCAGAACATGCCCGACGGATTCTTCACCCCGCGCGCCTCGTCCACCACATAGGTGGTGGGGGCGGACTGGATGATCTCATGGCCTTCCAGCTTGGCGCGGCCCCGGCCCTCGCGCAGCAGGATGCGCAGATGCTCGTCTTCGACCAGGGCGCCGTCCAGCGCCATCACCGCCCGGCTGGTGACGGAGACGGGCTGGCCGCAATTGACCCCGATCAGCACATTCTGGATGCGGGCATCGGCCATGTTCTCGGCCGCCGCGACGCAATCGCGGATGCTTTCCTCGGCCGCGTCCAGGCTGGTGACGGTGCCGGCGCGCAGACCGGCGGATTCGCGCAAGGCGGAGCCCAGAACCTTCAATGTGCCGCCTTCGGCCCGGCCGATGACGCAGACGATCTTGGAGGTGCCGACATCCAGCGCGGCAACCAGCCCGGGCCGGTATGCCGGAATCTCGTTGTTGACCCGCAGGCGGATGGCCTCGCTCACGTCTCTTTCCCCCGCGCCATGTCCTGCTTGGCGCCATTGCGCAGCAGGAAGAAATAATGGGTGGCGGACCGCATATCGATTTCCGCCACGTCGCGCTCCAGCACGCCCTTGTCGATGATCAGGTGCTCCAGCGAATCAAGTTCCTTCTGCCAGTCCTGCTCCGGCAGCTTCACCACCACGCCGTCATTCAGCACCAGGTTCCAGCGGCGCTGCGAGACAAGTTCGAAATAGGCGATGCGGGCATTGACGGCGCGGTGGGCGGCCACCACGTCCACCAGCTCGGGCGCGGCAACCGGCGCGCCCTCGCCCACCAGCTTGGGCAGGCGCACGAACTCCTCGATCCCCTGGGTGGTGATGGGGCGGCCGTTGCGCTCCACCACCGCGATGGGGGCGTTGGCGGGCGGCTGCCACAGGGCGAAGGGCCGCTTCTCGACAATGGCCACATGGATCGTGTCGGGATAGCGGCGCACCACCTCGGCGGAAGAGACCCAGGGCAGCGCCATCAGCCGGGCGCGCGCCGCGGTGAGGTCGGCGGCAAAGATGCTCTGGTCGCGGCGCAGGTCGAGCGCGGCGGCGATGGTTTCGCCAGGGGTGCGCTGGCCGCCCGCAATATGGATGTTGCGGATGGTGAAGCCCGCATCATTGACCACCGTGTCGGTCGCCAGTTTCATGCCCTGGAAGGTGCGGCCCATGACGCCGGTGACGAACAGGCCCAGCAGCAGCGCCAGCACCGCGCCGGTGCCGGTCAGGGCGACCATGGTCTTGGACGGCATCAGCCGGGCGAGAAACCCTTCCTTTGGCGCAGCCTGGCCGCGCCGGCGCGCCGAGCCCGGCTGAACCTTGGGCAGCTCGCGCGTGGGCCGCACGGCCTGGCGCGCAGCGGCGCGGGTGCGGGATTTGCGATCACTTACCGGTCGCATGACGCGTCCTCCACCATCCAGCGGCACAATTTTGCGTAGGAAATACCGATATGCGCGGCCTGTTCGGGCACCAGCGAGGTCGGCGTCATGCCCGGCTGGGTGTTGGTTTCCAGCAGGATCAGGCGGGGCTTGCTGCCCGTATCGTCGTAACGGAAATCGGTGCGCGAGACACCGCGGCAGCCCAGCGCCTTGTGGGCGCGCACCGCCAGGTCCATCGCTTCGTCGCTTACGGCGCGCGGCAGGTCGGCCGGCAGGATGTGCTTGCTGCCGCCCGGCGCGTATTTGGCTTCGTAATCATAGAAATCCAGCGCCGTGGTGATTTCGGTGACGCCCAGGGGCTTGTCGCCCATCACCGCCACGGTGAGTTCGCGGCCAGGCACGAATTCCTCGACCATCATCTCGCTGGACAGGTTCCAGGTATCGCTGCCCAGTTCGGCGGGCGGGCGGTTGTCGCCCTTGCGGATGATGAAGATGCCGACGGAGGAGCCTTCGTTGACCGGCTTCACCACATAGGGCGGCGCCATCAGGTGTTCGCGCGCGGCGTCGCGGCGATCCACCACGATGGACTTCACCACCGGCAGGCCAGCGGCGCGATAGATGTCCTTGGTGCGTTCCTTGTGCATGGCGATGGCCGAGGCCAGCACGCCGGAATGGGTATAGGGAATGCGCATCAGTTCCAGCAGGCCCTGCACCGTGCCATCCTCGCCGAAGCGGCCATGCAGGGCATTGAACACCGCATCGGGCCTTGCCTCCCACAATTGCTGGCCCGGATTGTCGCCGGGATCCAGCATGACGGGATCGAAGCCTTCCTCGGCCAGCGCCTTCATGACGCCGCGTCCCGACGAGAGCGAGACGTCGCGCTCGGCGGAGCGGCCGCCCATCAGGACTGCGATGCGCTTGAAGGCGGTCACAGTTTTTCCCCCGGAATGCCGACGCGCTTGATTTCCCATTCCAGCGTGATGCCGGATTTTTCCTTCACGCGGCGGCGGACTTCCTCGCCCAGCGCCTCCAGGTCGGCGGCGGTGGCCGAGCCCGTGTTGATCAGGAAATTGGTATGTTTCTCGCTCACCTGGGCATCGCCGCGGGTGAGGCCGCGGCAGCCCGCCTGGTCCACGAGTTGCCAGGCCTTGTGGCCCGGCGGATTCTTGAAGGTGGACCCGCCCGTGCGCGACTTGATGGGCTGGGCGGCTTCGCGGTTGGCGGAGAGTTCTTCCATGCGGGCGCGGATGGCGTCGGGATTGTCCACGACGCCTTCGAACAGCGCCTCGATGAAGATCAGTTCGTCGCGCACCGCCGTGTTGCGATAGACGAACTGCATGTCGGCGGGGGTCAGCGTCACCTTGTTGCCGCGCGAGTCCAGGGCCGTCGCCTCGACGAAGATGTCCTTGATCTCGCGGCCATAGCAGCCGGCATTCATCTTCAGGGCGCCGCCGATGGTGCCGGGCACGCCGCGCAGGAACTCCAGTCCCGCAATGCCCGCATCGGCGGCCGCACGCGCCACATTGGCGTCGAGCGCCGCCGCGCCCGCGCGCACGCGGGTGCCCTGTGTTTCCACCTTGCCGAAGGCCGAGGATAGCCGCACCACCACGCCGGGAATGCCGCCATCGCGCACCAGCAGATTGGAGCCGACGCCGATCACCGACAGGCGCAGGCCGGCGGGACGGGCCGCCAGGAAGGTGGCGAGGTCTTCCACATCGGCGGGACGGAACAGCCATTCCGCCGGGCCGCCGGCGCGAAACCAGACCAGGTCCCTCAGCGGCGCCTCATGCGTGAGGCTGCCACGGACGGGCGGCAAGGCTTCGCAGGCATTGTTGTGGTTCTGGGGGCTCACAGATCCCCCAGCTTGCGTTCGAGATTGGCCATCCAGCCGGTGATCGAACCCGCGCCCGTGCCGATCACAACGGCGCCCGGCTTCATATAGGGGGCAACGGCGGCGGCCAGGTCGTCCTCGCCCTCGATGGTGACGACATTGCGGTGGCCATGGGCGCGAAGCGCCTCGGCATAGCTGTCGCGGCTGATGCCCTCGATCGGCTGCTCGCCCGCGGCATAGACCGGCGCGATGATCGCCACATCGGCATCGTTGAGACAGGTGGCGAATTGTTCGAACGTATCGCGCAGGCGGGTGTAGCGATGGGGCTGCACCACCGCCACCACCGGCCCGGCATAGGCCTGGCGCGCGGCCTTGATCGCGGCGGCGATCTTGAAGGGATTGTGCGCATAATCGTCGATGATGGCGGCGCCGTTATGCTCGCCGACCTTGGTGAAGCGGCGGCCCACGCCCTTGAACCCGGCCAGGCCCTTCACGATCATCGCATCGGGCACGCCCAGCTGGCGCGCCACCACGATGGCGGCGGTGGCGTTCTGGACATTGTGCATGCCCGGCATGGGCAGGCTGAGGCCGTCCAGCCGCTCTTCCTTGCCCGTGCGGCGGTCGGTGAAGACGATGTCGAAGCGCGAGGCGCCCTGACCGAAGCTGACATTGACGGCACGGGCATCGGCCTGGGGATTGAAGCCATAGGTGATCATGCGCCGGTCCGTGATGCGGCCGACCATGGCCTGCACTTCCGGGTGATCGGTGCAGAGCACCGCGAAGCCGTAGAAGGGCACATTCTCGACGAAACGCTGGAAGGCGTCGCGCATATTGTCGAAGGTGCCGTAATAATCGAGATGATCGGGGTCTTCGTTGGTGACGATGGCGACGGTGGCGGGCAGGCGCAGGAAGGTGCCGTCGCTCTCATCGGCCTCGACCACGACCCATTCGCCCGCACCCAGGCGCGCATTGGTGCCATAGGCGTTGATGATGCCGCCATTGACCACGGTGGGATCCATGCCGCCGGCATCCAGCAGCGCCGCCACCAGCGTGGTGGTGGTGGTCTTGCCGTTGGTGCCCGCCACCGCGATGCAGGAGCGCAGGCGCATGATCTCGGCCAGCATTTCGGCGCGGCGGACCAGCGGCAGCGAGAGGCGGCGCGCCTCGTCGAACTCGACATTGCCGGGCTTGACGGCGGAGGAATAGACGACGGCGTGGGCGTCCTTCACATTGGCGGCGCTGTGGCCGACGGCCACCGCAATGCCCATGTCGCGCAGGCGGCGGACATTCGCATTCTCGACCGTGTCCGAGACCTGAACCTGATAGCCCAGATTGTGCATGATCTCGGCGATGCCGCTCATGCCGATGCCGCCAATGCCGATGAAATGGATGGCGCCGATGCCGAGCGGAACACGGGTGGTGACGGGAGACGCCATTATGCGGCCTTCCTGGCTAGAGCCTCGACCATGTCGGCGAGGCGTTCGGCGGCATGGGGAAGGGCGAGCTTGTGGGCTGCTTCGGCCCGCGCCGCAAGACCCATCGGATCGCGGAACAGTTGCAGCAGCAGGGCGGCCAGCATGTCGGCGTCGAGTGTTTTCTGCGGCATCAGCCAGCCCGCATCGGCCCGCGACAGCAGGGCGGCATTGTCGGTCTGGTGATCGTCCATGGCGGTGGGCAAGGGAACCAGAATGGCGGGGCGGCCGATCGCCATCAGCTCGGCCACGGTTCCGGCGCCGGAGCGGCCAATCACCAGATGCGCCTCGGCCATGCGTTGCGGCAGGTCGGAGAAGAAGGGGCGAAGGTCGGCGCGGATCTCGGCATTGGCATAGATGGCCCGCACCTGCTCCAGATCCTCGGGGCGGCATTGCTGCACCACCGACAGGCGCAGCTTCACGTCATGCGGCAGCCGGGTGAGCGCGGCCGTAACGATTTCGCTGAAGGCGCGCGCGCCGTGGGGGCCACCGAACACCAGCAGGCGCAGGGGCCCGCCGCCAAAAGGCGGATCATAGGGCGCGCCATACAGCGCCTCGACCTCGGGCCGGAGCGGGTTGCCGGTCAGGACGACCTTGGACGGATCCCTGGGCGCAAAGCGGGCAATGGGAAAGGCGGCCGCCAGGCGGGTCACTTTATCCATGACCAAGCGGTTGGCCCGGCCGGTCACGGTGTTCTGCTCGATCACGGCGGTGGGCAAGCCCGCCGTCACCGCGCCCATCATCACCGGCACCGACGGATAGCCGCCAAAGCCCACCACGGCGGCGGGCTTGATGCGCATCAGCTTGACCATGGCGGTGACGATGCCGGCCAGGATCCTGAAGGGGGCCAGAAGGGACGAAAAGGGCGAGGATGGCACCGTCTCTATCGCTGCGCCGGGGAAATGCGTGGCGTAGTTGGCGAAGCGGGCGTCGGTCATCACCACGATGTTCCAGCCGCGCCGCACCAGCACCCCGGCAAGCGCCTGGGCCGGGAAGAGATGCCCCCCGGTTCCACCCGCCGCCAGGACGATGGTGCCTGTGTTCATGCGCGCGCCCATTGCAGCACGCCATCGGCGCGCACCGTGATCTTGGGACGATGCCTTGTCAGCGCCAGGGCCAGCCCCATGGTCAGGCCCATGGCGAGGAGCGAGGAGCCGCCATAGGAAATGAAGGGCAGCGTCATGCCCTTGGCGGGCAGCAGCGAAACCGCCACGCCCATGTTGATGAAGGCCTGCACGGCGGTGACGATGGCCAGGCCCGCCCCGGCCAGTTGCGCGAAGCCTTCGCGCGCCGCTGCCGCCCGCAGCAGGAGCCGCACGGTCAGCAGGCAGAACAGGGCCGCGATGGTGGCGCAGAGCAGAAGCCCGAACTCCTCGCCAGCCGTGGCGAAGACGAAGTCGGCATGGGCGTCGGGCAACCGGTATTTGATCGTGCCCGCGCCGGGGCCGACGCCGGTCAGGCCGCCATTGGCAAACGCCTTCAGGCCCAGCCCGGCCTGATAGCCGGTTTCGGAATGACCCAGATACTGGTTCACGCGGTTATGGACATGCGGGAACAGAAAATAGGCCGCCAGTCCGAGCCCGCCCGCGGAAGCCGCCATTGCGCCGACCCAGATCAGCGGCAGCCCCCAGAAGAACAGCATGGCGCCCCACAGGCACAGCAACAGGCCGGTCTGGCCGACATCGGGCTGCAGCAGCAGGATCGCAAGGGCAGGCAAGATGAGCAGGAAGGTGAGAACGGGCGCAGGCACCGGCAGCTTGCCGCGATCCGCCAGCACGGCGGCCGCCAGCACCGCGAAGCTGGGCTTGAGGAACTCCGACGGTTGCAGGTTGAACAGGCCCAGATTGAGCTGGCGGCGCGCGCCATACATCTCGTCGCCGATCAAGAGCACCAGGCAGGACCCGACCAGCGCGCCGGCGAAGATCACGGCGGCCAGGATCTTGATCTGGCGCAAGGAGAGCATGGAGGTTCCGGCCAGGACGCCGACCGCCAGGACCGCATAGGCCAGTTGCCGCAGGGCATAGCGGAAATCGCCCGCCGAACCCGGCCCGCCGCTGATGGCGGTGCTGGAGGCGAAGGCGAGCAGCAGCCCGATGCTGATCAGGCCCAGCATGGCCAGGAGCGCCACGCGGTCCACCGTGAACCACCAGGCAGCAAAACCGGTACGATCGGCGCGATTGATCATGAAG
>JAEZBK010000143.1 GCA_023427355.1 Pseudomonadota bacterium | reverse complement strand
CCACCGATCCGGGCTTCGTGCCCCCGACCGCGGTGCGCCAGGGCAATACCTCGCTGGCGCTGTTCGGCCAGGCCAAGTATCAGCTCGATGCCTTCACCTTCACCGGCGGCGTGCGCTGGACCTCGGACGTCAAGAGCATGACCGCCGACGGTCCGCTGATCGCCCCGGCGGGCACGCAGGGTCTGGTCAAGCTGCGCGGCAATTTCGTGAGCTGGGATGCATCTGCCGCCTATGCGCTGGATGACGACACCAACCTCTATGTCCGCGCCGCCACCGGCTTCCGCGCGCCCTCGATCCAGGGCCGCAATCTGGCCTTCGGCGGAGGCTTCTCCACCGCCCGTTCCGAGAACATCATGTCCTGGGAAGCAGGCATCAAGAGCGACCTGGCCGACAATCTGCGTGTGAACCTCGCGGGCTTCCAGTATTATGTCCACAACATGCAGTTCTCCGCCGTCGGCGGCGCTGCGGTGGGCAATTCCATCATCCTGCTCAACGCCAAGGGTGGCGAGGCCTATGGCCTCGAAGCCGATGTCACCTGGTTGCCCATCAACAATCTCAGCCTGACGCTGGGTGCGAGCTGGACCTCCACCGAAATCCGCGACCCGGCGCTGCAGGCGGGCATCTGTGCGCAGTGTACCATCACTGACCCGGTGGTGGGCGGCTTCGCCCAGATCAACGGCAATCCGTTCCCGCAGGCGCCGGACTTCCTGCTCTCGTTGGGTGCCAACTACACCTACCCGCTGGCGGGCGGTGACTCCCTGTTCGTCAACACGAACTGGTGGGTGCAGGGCTACACCAACTTCTTCCTGTACAGCTCGCGCGAGTTCAAGACGAACGGCAACTACCAGGGCGACCTGAAAATCGGCTATAGCTGGCCCAGCGGGCGCTATGACGTCTATGCCTATGCCCAGAACATCACCGACAAGGCGAACCTCCAGGGTGGCATTGATTTCAACAACCTGACCGGCTTTGTGGGCGATCCGCGCGTCTTCGGTATTGGTCTCACCATCCGCCACTGAAGAAAAAGCCCCGGATGAAAGTCCGGGGCTTTTTTCATGCCTGATGCTTGCGGCTGACGCGCCGCTGCCAGATCCACAGCAGCGGCATGACGCCCAGCTCCATCGCCAGCGGCAGCCGCACGGCAGGTTCCCACGCGCCCAGCCGCTGCGCCATCACCAGTCGCGCCAGGCCGCCCAGCACGACGATGCCCGCCAGCAGGGTAAAGATGCGGTGTTGCCGCTCGATCGCCGGCACCAGGGCCAGGAAGGCCAGCCCGATACCCAGCAGCAGGCCGCTGAGATAGGCCGCGTGCGTGCTGGCAGCGGGCGTCATGCCCAGTTCCAGCGCGCCGGGATCGAACATGCCCAGCGCGCCCGCCGTCACCGGCACCAGCGCGGCTACGGTCACGGCACATTGCAGGACGATTTTTTCGTTCAAGGAACGAGCTTCGCAATCCAGTTCGGCAGCGCGAAAGCCGCCGCATGGATCTGCGGATTGTAGTAATCGCACTTCAGCTTGGCGCGCTTGTAGGCGGCCGTGGCCTTCTTGATGCCGGCGGGCGTGCCCAGCGCCTTGCCGCCCTTGCTCGCCCATGACAGCGCCATGAAGCCGCCGATATAGGTGGGCACCACGGTCAGGTAGAGGCCGCATTTGGGGAAGAAGCGCTTCAGCTCCTCCAGCGCCTCGGTGATTTCCCAGGGCTGGTAGAAGGGCACGCCGGTCTGGAAGGTGGCGTAGCCGCCGGGGCGCAACGCGCCCTTGACGCGATCATAGAAGGTCTCGCCGAACAGCGCCTTGCCAGGCCCGACCGGATCGGGACGGTCCGCGATGATCAGGTCGAAGCGGTTCTTGCTCGACTTGCGGCCCAGATATTCGAAGGCATCCGCGGCTTCGATCACCATGCGCTTGTCCTTGAACGCCTTGGCATTGATCTCGCCAAAATGCTTCTTGCACAGCTCGATCACCCGGCCGTCAATATCCACCAGCACGACTTCCTTGACGCCCTTGTGCTTGAGCGCCTCGTCGGCGATGGACAGGTCGCCACCGCCAACGATCATCACGTGCTCGACCTTGCCGTGCTCCAGCATGGGCAGGTGGGTCAGCATGTCGGCATAGGCGCTCTCGTCCCGGCTTGTGATCTGGACGATGTCATCCAGCGTCATGACCCGGCCATTGGCCACCGTGTCAAAGATGCGGATGTGCTGGAACTGGCTCTGCTCATCCGCCAGCACCTTGGTGATTTCCATGGATTGCGAATAGCCGCGATGCAGCCGTTCCACCTGGAGATCGTCTGCCGCCTTCTGACGGCTCTTGGTCTTGTTCGGCTGGGGCTGGGGACGGGCCATAACGAATCCTTAGCGATTGTGACAGCGATCCGGACGCTGCTGCGCCGGGCGGAACTGCCGGTGGCGGACAGGCGCCTCCTTACGTCCGGCTCGCCTTCCTGTCTACCATGCTCATGTCCGCGAAATGCGTCTGGTGCCGATTTGGCGGGCCTAACTCCGCCACCGGTGCCTCGCAAGCGGCGCCACTTGTCCACAGCATCGCCGCGCCAGGCGCGCCACGGCGGGCAAAAAAAGTGCCCATGGGGGCAATTTTTTCTTGCATGGGGGGGCAGCAGGCCCTATCTCCCATTTCGACCCGGCGAGAAAAAAAGCCGGACGAAGCGGCGAATGGGTGACCCCCGTCCGTCGCTTTCTTCTTTAAGGCGCGTCCGGAAGTCCGCAAGGCCAAGGCGTGGGTTGTCAACTCTAAGACGGGTAGGTGTCTCATGGCTCGACTCAATCTGGTTGCGGCAAATCCGCAAAAGGAACTCAAGGTCCGCGCGCCCAAGGCGCCGCGCCCCGTTGTCGTGGCTCCGTCCAACGACGACGAGATGAAGGACCACTTCATCAACAAGAACGGCATTTCCTACGCCGGCAGCCACGTCATCATTGACCTGTGGGAAGCCACCGGCCTGAACGAGCGCGACCGCATCGAGGCCGCCCTGATTGACGCCGTGAACGAGGCTGGCGCGACCCTGTTGCACATCCACCTCCACACCTTCGAGGAAGGCGGCGGCATTTCCGGCGTGGCCGTGCTGGCGGAAAGCCATATCTCCGTCCACACCTGGCCGGAGAAGGGCTTCGCGGCCTTCGACGTGTTCATGTGCGGCGATGCCGAGCCCCGCAAGGCAATCGAAGTCTTCAAGCGCGCCTTCAATCCCGGCCGCGTCGTGGTTGGCGAGCACAAGCGCGGCGTCGTCTAGTCTTCATCGGTTAACGCATTAAGCAAAAGGGCGGAAACATCGTTTCCGCCCTTTCTGCGTTGCGTATTCTCCGGCCATAGACCGGCAGGATCATGACCTTGCGATATGACGCGGCGATCATTGGCGCCGGCGCGGATGGCCTTGCCGCCGCGTCGCTGCTGGCCCGCGCCGGTCTCAAAGTGGTGATCCTGGAACGTGCCGCCCATGCCGGCGGGCGCTGCGTCACCTCGGCCTTCGCGCCTGGGTTCCATGCCAGCCCCTATGCCGACACGGTGTCCGCGCCGCCACCTGCGCTGGCGCCTCTGCTGGGGCTGGACACGGCTCTGACGGAAGAGTTCGCCCCGGTGGGCGCGGATATCGTCCAGCGCCGCCAGCGCGCCTTCGCCCGCGTGCTGGCCCAGGCGGTGACGCCGCTGCCGCAAGGCCTGAAGGAAAAACTCAGGGCCCTTTGGCCGCGCCCGCCGCGTCCCTGGCCTGGCAGTGACTGGGCCGGTTGCAGCATCGCGGAGCTGCGCGACCATGCCGGGCAGGCCGACTGGCGCGCGGCGCTGGTGGGCCGCGCCACCGATCCGGACCTGGCCGGCAGCGCTCTCAGTCTCTTTGCAGCGCCCCAACTGCGGCCTTGCCAGGGTGGGCTGGGCGCCATCGGCGCGGCGCTGGAACAGCGTGCGCGCCGCCTGGGCGTCGAACTGCGCCTGCGCCAGGAAGTTTCCGAAGTTCTGCTGGCCGATGGCCGCGCCGCGGGTGTGGCTGCCGGGGACGAGCGGGTCGCCGCGCGCGCGGTGATCTCCACCCTGGATTTCAAACGCACCGTCCTCGGCCTGTTCCGCTGGGCCGATCTGCCGCCTGCGCTGCTGCGCGAGGCGGGAAGCTGGCGGCAGGATGGTACGCGTGCGCGCATTCTGCTGGCGCTGGAAGCGTCACCATCCTTCACCCGGCCCTTTTTCGTGCCCGATGCGTCGTCTTCCGAGGGCGTAAGCGCGCGCGCCCAGTTCCGCCACGGCGTAATCCCCGCCAATCCGCCCATGCTGGTGGATCCGGTGTCGGCGCGCGATCCCTCCCTGACGCCGCCGGGGCGGGCGACGGTCACGCTGACGCTGGGCTGCATTCCGGCGCGCCTGTTTGATGGCGTCTGGACCGAAGAGAAGCGTCAGTCGCTGTTGTCGCGAGCGTTGGCGCGGCTGGAGCCGCTGGGCCTGCCGCGTGTGTTGGCGGCGGCGACCATTGTGCCGCCCGATATCGAGTCGGCACTGGGCCTGACCGGTGGTGACCTGGATGGCGGTGCGCTGGCGCCGGACCAGATGCTGGACTTCCGTCCCGGCCCGCGCCTGCCGGTGCGGCGTCTCTATCTCGCCGGTTCTTCCAGCGCTGCCGGGCCCCTGGGACTTGGCGCGGCAGGCATCGCCGCCGCCGTCGCGGTGATGACCGACTTCTCGCAGGCGAGGCCAGCATGAGCCGCGATTACGATTTCGTGGTGATAGGGGCCTCTATAAGTGGCCTGTCGGCAGCCGCCTATCTCGCGCGCGGCGGCGCTCGCGTGCTGGTGGTGGAAAAGGCCCAGGCGCTTCCAGAGCCGCCTGGCGCTCTGTTTGCGCTCGACCCCGTCATGATGACGGACCTGAAGCTGGCACAGCACGGCCTGTCCTTCATGAACCCCGATCTTGCGCTGACCGGCTGGGATCCGGACGATGCGCCATTGACCCTGTCGCGGGACCG
>JAEZBK010000096.1 GCA_023427355.1 Pseudomonadota bacterium | reverse complement strand
GGACAAGGCCAGCGGCACCGAAACCATCGTGGAGGTCACGGTGGATCGCGACGAGTGCAACCGCCCCGACACGACGCTGGAAGGCCTGCAGGCGCTCAAGCCCGTGCATGCGGGCGGCCAGCAAGTGGCGCAGGGAAAATACGTCACCGCCGGCAATGCCTCGCAATTCGCCGATGGCGCCTCGGCCTGTGTGCTGATGAGCGCCGAGGCGGCCGCCCGGCAGGGCGTCACGCCGATGGGCCTGTTCCGCGGCTTTGCGGTGGCGGGCGTGGAGCCTGACGAAATGGGCATCGGCCCGGTGCTGGCCGTGCCCAAGCTGCTGTCGCGCCATGGCCTGACGGTGGACGATATCGACCTGTGGGAGCTCAACGAGGCCTTTGCCAGCCAGACGCTGTACTGCATGGACAGGCTGGGCCTGGATCCGGAGAAAACCAACGTCAATGGCGGCGCCATTTCGATCGGCCACCCCTATGGCATCACCGGCGCGCGCTGCACCGGCCATCTGCTGATCGAAGGCAAGCGGCGTGGCGCAAAACTGGGGGTCGTCACCATGTGCGTCGGCGGCGGCATGGGCGCGGCGGGGCTGTTCGAGATACTCTGACCCGATGATGCGTTTTCTTGCCCTGGCGCTGGCCGCCGCCCTGCTTGCGGGCTGCGGCACGGTGAATTCGATGAAGCAGCGCGTGGGCCTTGGCGCGCCTGCGCCCTTGCAGAATGTGTATGTGCCGCCGCCCCCGCCGCCCGATCCCAGGACGCAGATGGGCGAGCTGGAGACGCGGCTGGGCGTGCTGGTGGAGGAAGCCCGCCGCAGGATCGATCCGGCGGCCAAGCCGCTGCAACTGGATGCGGGCCTGGTGACGATCGCGCGCGCCCGCGCCGCCGACATGGCGGCGAAGAAATACCTGGCCAGCGCCGCGCCGGACGGCAAGACATCGGCGCTGCTGCTGATGGAGGCGGATGCGCAGTATCAGGGCCTTCTGGGCGAGAACCTGGCGGCGCAATACTATGTGCCGCAGACAGGCGTGGACCCCAAGGCGTTCGCCGAACGCTTCCTGGAGACCTGGCTGGCCAGCAAGCCCCATCGGGACAACATGGTCTTCAGCGACTATGACCGCCTGGGCGCCGGCGCGGCGGTGAATGACGATATGGTCTATGTGGCGCTGCTGTTCTCGACCACCACCAGGCTGGGCGGCAACGGCACC
Organism: Pseudomonadota bacterium; assembly: GCA_023427355.1. Taxonomy (GTDB): domain Bacteria; phylum Pseudomonadota; class Alphaproteobacteria; order Micropepsales; family Micropepsaceae; genus Rhizomicrobium. The sequence continues at coordinate 1,797 of JAEZBK010000096.1, read as the reverse complement.
GTCACCGATTTCGCCAGCCCGGCCGAGGCCCGCGATGCCCCCGCGCCCAAGGCGCCGGTGCCGCTGCGCGGGGCGGCACGGTAACCACTGCTTAACCCTGTCACGTCAAGATTCCCGGGGTGTAAGACCGTCTAAACCGGTCTTGGGAAACGACATTTCCTTTACACAATATATAGAGCCCGGTACTTTGTTTGGTGGGCGTGGTGCTTGTGAGTCGAAATGCGCGCAGAGCTTCCCTGGAATGTGGCAGGCATCCCGCCAGAAGCGCGTGAAGCCGCCCGTGCGGCTGCCCGGCGCGAAGGCCTGTCGGTCGGGGAATGGCTGACACGCCGCATTTTGCGCAGTTTTTCCGACCTTGGCGACGATGCCGCCCCGTTTGGCGGGCCCTCTTTCGGGGCCGGGCCCGCGGCGCCGCTGGATAGCTGGGGCCTGCCCCAGTCCGCCGCCGCCCGCCGCGATTCCGAGGAAATGCTGGCCCGGGTCAGCCGTTCGGAGAACGAATCAATCGAATCCTGGCGCCGGATCGAGGAACAGCTCCGGGGCGTCGCCCGCCGCCTGGACTCCTCCGAGCGCAGCCAGTCCGAGAACAACCGCGTCCTGTCCCGTACCGCCGCGGAAATGAACATCGCCGCCCGGGAACAGTCCCAGGCCTTCGACCAGATGGGCCAGACCATCGTCGCCATCAGCGAGCGGCTGGAACGGCTGGAGCGCGACAAGGCCACGGACGGGGTCAAGGACGCGGTCAAGGCGCTGCACCAGGGCCTGTCGCGCCTGGCCGACCAGATCGGCCAGACCGCCAGCCAGTCGGCCGCCCAGGTCACGGCCGTCACCCAGAACATGGACCAGATCGCCCATCGCCTGGGCCAGGTCCGCGAGGACGCCGAGCATGGCGACCGCATGCTGGACGAGCGCATCGCCGGGCTGGACAGCCGCCTGGGCAGCCGGGTCGACGAGGTCGATACGCGCCTGACCGGTCGCTTTGCCGATGTGGAGATCAAGGCCGGCAATGCCGATCTGCGCCTGTCCAACATCGAAAAGACGCTGCAATTCGCCACCAACGCGCTCGATCACACGCTGGAGAAGCTGGAAGCCCAGGCCAACCAGCGCGCCACCGACCTGGTGGAATCGCAGCGCCGCGCGGGCATCGTTGACGAAAACATCATGCGGCTGGACGAGGCGGTGCAGCGCCTGCTCCATGCCGGCAACGACCAGGCGGTGACGAACCGGCTGGATGGCATCGAGAACAGCCTGCATGGGCTGGTCGCACGGCTGGAGAATTACGATCCCGCCGCCCCGCTGCACGATACCATCGCAACCCTGGCGCACCGCCTGGAGCAGATGGAGCGCAACCAGGCCGACATCGTCAGCGAGATGCGCGCCAATATCATGGCCGCGCCCGCCGCCGCCGAACCGGTCTTCGCGCCGCAAGACAGCTTCAAGGCCCATTTCCAGCCCCAGCCCACCCACTATCAGCAGAACAGCTTCGAGGCCCCGCCCTTTGCCGAGGCGCCCACAGCCCCCGCCGAGGCCGCGCCCTTCCTGCCGCCCTATGGCACCGAAACCTTCTCACCCGACGCCTTTGCCGCGGGCCAGTTTGCCGAAGCCGCGCCGGGCGAGGATCCGTTCGCGCCGCTGGACGGCGTGACTATCCCCGCCGCCGAGGGCGCGGACGAGAACTTCCTGGCCGCCGCGCGCCGCAGCGCCCGCGAAGCCGCCGAAAAGACCGTATCCGAGAAGACCAGCCGCTTCCGCTGGGGCACATCGTCGGCCGCCAATGCCGAAGGCAACAAGAAGCGC
>JAEZBK010000073.1 GCA_023427355.1 Pseudomonadota bacterium | reverse complement strand
CCTCAAGACGCTGACGGGGCTGGAGCGCGTATCGGCCATTTTCCGGCGCGTGGACTCCGATTTCTGCGACCCGCTGGAATTCCGCGGCGACTCCCAGCTTGGCGTGCCGGGCCTGGCGGAGGCGGTGCGCGCCGGCGGCGTGGTGCTGGCCAACGCGCTGGGCGGCGGGGTGATCGAATCCCCCGCCATGGACGCCTATCTGCCCAGCATCTGCCGCGCCCTTCTGGGCGAAGAGCTGAAAATTCCCGACATAGACACAGTGTGGTGCGGCACCGAATGGGGCCGCAAGGAAGCGCTGGCGCGGCTGCCCCATGCCATCCTGCGCAAGGCGTTCGATGCGCGGCCGCTTTTCTCGCGCCATTCCACGGCGCGGCTGGGCGAGACGATGAGCGCCGCCGAGCGGGCGGCGGCCGAACAGGTCATCGCACGGCGCGGCGAAACCATGGTGGTGCAGGACGTCTCGCCGCTGGGCCTGGCGCCCGTGTATGAAGGCGGCCGTTTCGGCGCGCGCCCCGTGTCGTTGCGCGTGTTCGCCGCCTGGACCCCCAATGGCTGGATGGTGATGCCCGGCGGGCTGACGCGCGTGGCCGCCGACGAGACGGTCAGTGCGCTTTCGATGCAGTCGGGCGCATCGAGCAAGGATGCCTGGGTGCTGAGCAACGCGCCGGTGGATCGCTTCTCGCTGCTGAACAATGGCGGCAAGACGCTGGAGATCAAGCGGCAGGGCGAATCCGCGCCCAGCCGCGCCATGGACAACCTGTTCTGGCTGGGCCGCTATGCCGAGCGCAGCGAGAACTTCGTGCGCATCCTGCGCGCGGTGGCGGCGCGCGCCAATGACGAGCCGCAGGTGGCGCTGGACATCACGGCCAAGCTGCTGCTGCCCTTCGCGCAGAATGCGGAAACCACGCCCGAGGAGCGGGTGATCGCGGACCAGGACAAGCTGCTGGCCGAACTGCAGTTGCTGATCTACAGCCGCCGCCATTCGCGCAGCCTGCAAAGGCTGATGGGCCGGGTGGAGGCCACGGCTTGGTCGGTGCGCGACCGGCTGTCGCTCGACACCTGGCGCACCATCCATGCGCTGACCGATTCCGAAGGGCTGCCGGACGAGACCAAAGCCTTCGACGTGCCGCAGACGCGTTTCTACCTGGATGCGCTGGTGCGCCGCCAGGTGGCGCTGTCGGGCCTGGCCGCCGAGAACATGACGCGCGGGCCGAACTTCCTGTTCCTGGAATTGGGCCGGCGCATCGAGCGCGCCTCGCACCTGTCCTGGGCCGTGCGGCAGGTGGTGGGCCAGGCGGACGAGCGCGAAACCGAGCAGATGCGCATCCTGCTGGAGATCGCCGACAGCGCGATGACCTATCGCTCGCGCTACCTCAATCAGGTGCAGATCGTGCCCTTCGTGGACCTGCTGCTGCTGGACGAAACCAACCCGCGCGCCGCCGCCTTCCAGATCGCCGCCATCGAGCGGCATCTGAAGGAATTGCCCCGCATCACCGCCGGACAGAAGAGCGACGTGCCCGGCGCCATCGCCTATGGCCTGCGCCGTGTCATCGCCGGTGCGCATCCGGCGCGGCTGTCCTTCTGCCTGCAGGGACAGCGCGTGGGACTTGTGGAACTGGCCGAAAGCATCGGCAATGACTGCGCGCTGCTTTCCGATGCGCTGGCCGACGCCTATTTCCAGCATGCCAGCCGCCACCGCACCGGCGCGGCGGGCTCTTCGACGGAGAGGATGCGCTGATGCAGTATCTTGTCCGCCATCGCACCACCTATCGCTACCTGCAGGATGTGGCGCAGTCCTGGCACCTGGCGCATCTGCTGCCGCGTGAAACGCCGGGGCAGAGCGTTCAGGCGCGCAGCGTCACCCTGACGCCCCAAGCCACCAGCCGGGCGGAGCGGCCGGATTATTTCGGCAATGCCTGCGAATGGTATTTCCTGGGCAGCGCACACGATCAGCTGGAGATCGTGGCGGAAAGCCAGGTGACGGTGGACCCGGCGCCGCAGCGCGACGCCAGCACGAGCCTGCCGTGGGAAGAGCTGCGCCGCCTGCTGGAAGCGCCGCCGGATGCGGAAGGCCGCGATGCGGTGCAGTTCGTCTTCGATTCGCCCCTCACCGCCTTCACCAGCGACATCGCATCCTATGCGCTGACCAGTTTCACGCCCGGCCGGCCGGTGCTGGACGCGGCGATCGAACTGATGCAGCGCATCCATGACGAGTTTCGCTACGACACCACGGTCACCGATGCGACGACGCCGGTGGACAAGGTGTTCGAGATTCGCGCCGGTGTCTGCCAGGACCTGGCCCATGTCGGCATCGCCGCCATGCGCAGCATCGGACTGCCTGCGCGCTATGTCTCCGGCTATCTTCTGACCCGTCCGCCGCCGGGCATGCCGCGCATGCTGGGGGCCGATGCCTCCCATGCCTGGTTCAGCGTCTATGCCCCGCCCTTTGGCTGGGTGGACCTGGATCCCACCAACCGCGTCCTGGTTGGCGAAGGCCATGTCACCGCCGCCTGGGGCCGCGACTATGGCGATGTCGCGCCCGTGGGCGGCATCATCCTGGGCGGGCATGACCATGTGATCGATGTGGGCGTGGACGTCATCCCCGCGGAAGAGTAGTTAAGCCGCGCCATGCCCGCGACTGCGCTCATCCTCGGCCTTGCCCTTTGCGCCTCGCTGTCCGCGATGGCGGGCGGCTTGCTGGCGCTGCGCTTCAAGCAACACCTGCCGCTGGCGCTGGGCTTTTCGGCCGGCGCGGTGATCGGCGTGGCGTTCTTCGACCTGCTGCCCGAGGCGCTGGCGCTGTCGGGCGATTTCAGCCTGGCGGCTGCGGCCGCGGCGGGCGGCTTCTTTCTCTATGCCGTGATCGACCGCATCGCCGGCCATGATCACAATTGCCATGAGCAGCCGCATCGCGGCCTGGTGGGGGCGATCAGCTTTTCGACCCACAGCCTGCTGGACGGACTGGCCATGGGGCTGGCCTTCCAGGTGGACATGACCACGGGCTTTGCCGTGGCCGCCGCGATCCTGGCGCATGATTTCGCCGACGGCCTCAACACCGTGAATGTGCTGACGCGCCATGGCGCCAGCCGCAGATCGGCGCTGGGCTGGCTGATGGTGGTGGCGGCGGCGCCGCTGGCGGGGGCGACCCTCAGCCTGTTCCTGACGCCGCAACCGCAGATGCTGGGCCTGGGACTGGCCGCGTGCGGCGGCTTCTTCCTCTATATCGGGGCCTGTGACCTGTTGCCCGCAAGCCAGCGGGCGCGGCCGGGCCTTGCCACGCTGACGGCGACGCTGATGGGTGCGGGGCTTCTGTTCCTCGCGGCGCACGCGCACTGATTTTGCGCCGGATCAGGCGCGCAGCTTCTGCGTGAGCATGTCGGCGCTTTCGGGCGTCGGCGTCATCAGCTTCCTGCCGGCGAACCAGGCTTCGAGGTTGGCGATGACCAGCCTGCCCATGTCGGCGCGCGTCTCGCGCGTGGAAGACGCGATGTGCGGCAACAGCACGACATCGTCGCGGCCGAACAGAACCGGCGGCACATGGGGTTCGTGCTCGAACACATCCAGCCCCGCGCCCGCAATGGCGCCGGAATCGAGGGCGGCGATCAGCGCCGCTTCATCCACCACCGAACCGCGCGCGATGTTGATGAGGATGCCTTCGGGGCCCAGCGCCGCCAGCACTTCGGCATTGACCATGTGGCGCGCATCGGGGCCGGCCGAGGTCGCCACCATCAGGAAGTCGCTTTCGCGCGCCAGGCTGACCAGGTCGGGCAGGAAGTGGTAGGGCGCATCCAGCTTGATGCGATCGGTGTAGAGAATGTCCATGCCGAAGCCTTCGGCGCGGGTGGCGATGGCGCGGCCGATGCGGCCCAGGCCCAGGATGCCCAGGCGCTTGCCGCTGACCTTGCCGGCGACGGGAAACTTCTCGTTCGTCCAGCGGCCCGCGCGCACGAAACGGTCGGCCACGCCCAGGCGGCGCGACGTCATGATCATCAGGCCGATGGCCAGGTCGGCGACATCGTCGGTGAGGACATTGGGCGTGTGGGTGACGGGGATGCCGCGCGCCAGCGCCGCGGGCATGTCCACCAGGTCATAGCCGACGCTGTTGACGGTGATGATTTCCAGTTTGGGCATGCGCGCGATCAGCGATGCGGGCGCGCCATCCAGGCCCGAGGTGATCAGGGCGCGCGCCCTGGCCGCGATATCATCGGGCACCGCATCCTTGTCGGCGCGGGTGAGCCGGTAATGGTCGCCGATCCATTTTTCCTCTGCCGGGCGCAGCAGCTGGCAGATGGTCAGGACATCTATGTCGTGGGTCACAGGGGTTGTGGTGGGGGTCGCGCTCATCGTCGTGGGTCCAGCAGCCTTCGCAGTCGCAACAAATCTAGCGGGGATTTGGCGAAGGTGAAAACGATTACTTGTCGCAGCCCCGCTAGTGCTGCGGGGGGTTTTCCGGGAATATGCCCGCCTTTCGCCCAACCCCGGGGCAAGCCGCCTTGAGAGCGGCCGTCCATCCAAGGAGATCCATCACATGAAACTGCGCTTCGCCGCCCTGACCGCCGGCTTTCTGGGCGCCACCGCCGCCCTGGCGCTGACCGCCGCCACGCCGCTTCAGGCGCAAGGCACCAACCATTCGACCACCGCCCTGCCCGCCGCCAAGGGCGGCGTCGCCCCGGCGCAGTATGCGCGCGTCAATCGCCTGGACCCGGCGCTGGACAAGCTGATCGCCCCCAATGCGCGCATCGAGAAGATCGCCAGCGGCTTCGTCTTCACCGAAGGCCCCTTGTGGAATCGCGGCGAACTGTGGTTCTCGGACCTGCGCGCCAACAAGATCTACAGCGTCACCCCGGACGGCAAGCTGACCGTGCGGCTGGATCGCGCCGGCGGCGTGGACAGCTTCGACTCGCGCTTCTTCCGCGGTTCGAACGGCATCGCCCATGCGCCCGATGGCGGCCTGCTGGTCGCGCAGCATTCGGGCCATCGCATCATCAAGCTGGATGGCCAGATGCGCGCCACCACCTTCCTGGACAAGTTCGAGGGCAAGGCGCTCTCCAGCCCCAATGACCTGGTTTATGCCCAGGATGGCGCGCTGTGGTTCACCGACCCGCCCTTCTTCTTCGCCGATCCCACCAACAGCAAGGTGGATCCCAACAAGGCCCCCGGCAAGGTGCAGGCCACCAACAATGTCTATCGCTTCAAGGACGGCAAGCTGACCGCCGCCATCACCGACATCGCCCTGCCCAACGGCGTGGCCTTCTCGCCCGATGGCAAGATCCTGTATGTGGCCGACACCGGCGCGCGCCTGTATCGCTATGACGTGCGCCCCGACGGCACCGTGGCCAACAAGCGCGTCTTCGCCGACTGGTCGAGCGACAAGGGCGTTGGCCTGACCGACGGCATCAAGGTGGACACGCAGGGCAATGTCTGGTCCTCGGGCCCCGGCGGCATCCGCATCGTCAATCCGGCCGGCAAGGTGCTGGGCCAGATCGTGCTGCCGGAAGACGCCGCGAACCTGGCCTTTGGCGGCGCGGACATGAAGACGCTCTACATCACCGCCTCGACCGGCATCTATCGCCTGCCGGTGCTGGCGACCGGCGTGAAGCCGATGTACGCGCGGTAAAATAAATACACGAACGGCAAAGGCCCGCGTCGCAAGACGCGGGCCTTTTTCTTTACGCCCCTCCGGACTCCAGCCCGGCAGCGTCAGCCGCCGGGCGACAGGCCGCATCGTTGCGACGGATGGGGGTTCAATCAATCCTTCGGCGCAGCCGTGGTGTCACGGATGATGACGTGCGTCGGCAACACCACGTCATGCTCATACTCCTCGCGCGCCAGGACGCGGCGCAGCTTGACCATCGCCTGGTAGCCCAGGTCGAAGGTGGGGACATGCACGGTGGTGATCTGCGGATCATAGATGCGGCTGAGGCGCTGGTCCTCATAGCCCATGATCGAGATGTCGTGCGGCACCGAAAGACCCGCCGCCTTGATGGCGCGGATGGCGCCCACCGCGATTTCATCCGACGAACAGAAGACGGCGGTGGGCAGTTGCGGCCGCTGCAGCAGCGTTTCCATCGCCGCCTGTCCGGCTTCGGGCGAGAACTCGCCGGGCACGCACATCTCTTCGGCATTCTTGACCCCGGCCGCAGCCATGGCGGTCAGGAAGCCTTCGCGGCGCTTGGCCGGCATGGGCGCGCGGACATTGCCGGTGATGTGGGCGATGCGGCGATGGCCCAGCTCCAGCAGGTGATTGGTCGCCTGCATCGCGGCGGCGACATGGTCCACGCGCACGGCGGGGAAATTGCGCAGGCCATGGCTTTCCAGCACCATCACGGTGGGCGGGAAGGAATGCTTGTGCGGCGGCTCGATCTCCATCTGCGCCGTGGAAACCAGCAGCACGCCGTCGGCACGGCCGCAGGCGACCTGGTCGAAATATTCGCCTTCGCGCAACGGATCGCGGCCGGTATGGGCGACGATGGCGGAATAGCCCAGCTCCAGGGCGGCACGTTCGATGCCGCGGAACACGTCATAGAAGAAGGGCGAGAGCGCCGGGATCACCACATAGACGATGCCGGTGGAGCCCAGCTTGAGGTTCTGCGCCACCAGATTGGGGCGATATCCCAGCCGGTCCACCGCTTCGCGCACCCGCGTCACGGTGGCGGGCCGCAGCAGGTGCGGCTTGGACAGGGCGCGGCTGACCGTGGCGACGGAGATGTCGAGTTCGCGTGCCACGTCCTTGATGGTGGCGGGGCGGCGCTGGGCCGGATTATGGACGTTCATTTTTGTGTTCTCTCCACCAGTAGCGACAGGACAGGAATTTGGCTTGCAGACAGTTGCAGCAGGTAATGGCCGGGCTTGAGGTCGTAGCGCGCCTGCTGCACGAAACAGCCGCCCGTCACCGCACCTGTGTCTCGCGGGGCAATGCGCTTGCCGCCTTGCACCAGGTCGATATGGGCCTGGGCATCCACCGCGACGCGCCAGGCGCCCGTCTGGGCCAGGTCGAGCGCGAAAGTGCCGCCATAGGTGCGCGCGATGGGGCGGTCGCCGGCCGGCACCGCGAAGAAAATGCGATCCACCGCCTGCAGCGAGGCGGCGACGGGTGTTCCGGTGGGCAGCGCGGTGGCCGCGCCGGGCGAGGTGGCGGACTCCACGCGCAGTCCCGGCGTCTGCGCGCCGGGGCAGGGGGAAGCCGGGGTCTGGGCCTGCGCCTGGATAACCAGGGCGAGCAGCAACAGTCCGGCGGCAATGCTGGTCTGGCGGTTCATTGTGCCTCCCGGATATAGCCTATAGCCTCTTGCAAACGCTTATGCAAACCTGTGCAAAATTATGTAATCCTTTGATTTTGCTGATTTCCTGACGTGCAGGTGAAGCAGGCTTGAAAAAAGCCCGCCCGGCCCGATATCGCTATGCGCCTCAGAAAAGGCGCGAGTCGCCCCTACTGACCGCATCCCGCTCTTCGTCCGGAGAGTTTGTTTTCCATGCTTCTGCGCCTGGCCCGCTCCGTGAGACTGCGTCACCTGCCCTTGCTGGCGGTGTCGGGTTTTGCGCTGGCCGGGCTGGCGATGCTGGCGGCCCAGCCCAAGGCGCCTGCCGCTGCGCCGAGGGCCGTCCAGCCGCCACGGCAGATGGCGCAGATCGCGCCCGTCATCTCCACGCCGCAGGTGCCGCTGCCCCAGCCCATCTATGAAGCGGAGATGGCCATGCCGGTGGAGATGCGCATCGCCCGCTGGGCCAAGTTCATCGACGAGGCCAGCAAGCGCTTCGGCGTGCCGCGCGAATGGATCATCGAGGTGATGCGCCAGGAATCGGCCGGGCGCACGGTGCTGGAAGGCGACCTGCCCATCACCTCGATCAAGGGCGCGATGGGCCTGATGCAGGTGATGCCCGAAACCTATAACGACATGCGCGCCGACCATGGCCTTGGCGCGGACGCCTATGATCCGCGCAACAGCGTGCTGGCGGGCACGGCCTATCTGCGCTTCCTGCACCGCAAATACGGCTATCCGGCGCTGTTCGCCGCCTATAACACCGGGCCGGGAAACCTGGAGGCCAACCTGGGCGGCAAGCGCAACCTGCCCGCCGAAACCATCGCCTATCTGAGCAATATCCGCATCCGGCTGGGCGACAAGGCGGGCGGCAACCTGGGCGACCTCAAAGCCGCGCCGGTCAACGCAAAGCTGACCCGGCCCGACGGCCAGGCGGTGGAGATCGACACAGCCATGGTGCGCGCCGTGCGCGCGGTGCTGCCGGGCGAATATCCGTCATCGGCGGCGGCCGTGGTGGATCTGGGCAAGACCCGCCAGGCCGTGCGCGAGGACGTGACCGCAACGACCGAGCTGCTCAAGCGGGCGGGCGCCAAGCTCTAAAGACGTTTGCACGCAGGCCCGGCATGAGAAGGCGGCATTTGCGCGATGCCTGGCGGGGCATCATCATGGCCCCATGACAGCAAGCAAGAAGACCCAGATCGTCATTGTCGGCGGCGGGGCGGGCGGACTGGAACTGGCGACCCGGCTGGGCGCGGCGCTGGGGCGGCAGAAATTCGACATCATCCTGGTCGAGAAGAACCGCACCCATATCTGGAAGCCGCTGTTGCACGAGGTGGCGGCCGGATCGCTGGACGCCAACCTGGACGAAGTGGGCTATCGCAGCCATGGCCATCGCTGGGGCTATCGCTTCTTCTATGGCGCGCTGGAAAACATAGACCGGGATGCGCGACAGGTGGTCTTCGCGCCCATCCTGGACGAGGACGGGCGCGAGGTGATGGGCCGCCACCGCATCCGATACGATTACCTGATCATGGCGGTGGGATCGGTCTCCAACGATTTCGGCACCCCGGGCGTGCGGCAGAACTGCCTGTTCCTGGATTCGCGGCTGCAGGCCGACCGGTTCCGCTCCAAGCTGCTGGACCATTGCCTGCGCGTATCGCGCAGCATGAGCGATCATCCCGAGCTGGATGCGCATGTGCGCATCGCGGTGGTGGGCGGCGGCGCCACCGGCGTGGAGCTGGCGGCGGAGCTTTACAATGCCGCGGCGGCGCTGCGCCATTACGGCCTGGAAGTGTTCGACGAAAGCCGCCTGGAAGTGACGCTGATCGAGGCGGGCCCGCGCATCCTGCCCGCGCTGCCGGAGGAGCTGGCAGGCGCGGTGAAGGCCGAGCTGGAGGCGCTGGGCGTGCGGGTGCTGACCAGCATGGCGGTAACCGAAGCCACGCCGGACGGCATGAAGACGGCGTCGGGGGAGTTCATTGCGGCCGAATTGCGCGTGTGGGCGGCGGGCGTGAAGGCGCCGGATTTCCTCAAGGAGATCGGCGGGCTGGAAACGGCGCGCGGCAACCAGCTTGTCGTGAAGCCCACATTGCAGACCACGCGCGACGACCGCATCTTCGCGATCGGCGATTGCGCCTTCTACATGCCCGAAGGGGCCAAGCGCCCGGTACCGCCGCGCGCACAATCCGCGCACCAGATGGCGAGCGTGGCGGCGGCCAACATTCGCCGCCTCATCAAGGGCCAGCCCTTGAAGGATTTCGTCTATCACGATCATGGCTCGCTGGTGTCGCTGAGCCGCTATTCCACCGTGGGCAGCCTGATGGGCAACCTGGTGGGCGGGCGCATGGCGGTCGAGGGGCGGCTGGCGCGCTTCGTCTATGCCTCGCTCTATCGCATGCACCTGTTCGCCATCCATGGCGTGTTCAAGGGCGCGGCGATGGTGGTCTATAGCTGGATCAATCGCATCATCAGGCCGCGGCTTAAGCTGCACTGACAAAGAAAAAGGCCCGCCGGTTTCCCGGCGGGCCCTGAAGACAACCCTCTCCGCTTATTGCTCTACGGGTTCGAGTTTTCCGATGAGGAAGACATAGGAGCAAACGCCCAGCAGCGCGACGACGGCGATATAGACCAGGCCGGGGGCGAAATTGCCGCCCGCCGCCAGGTAGCCGATCACCGCCGGGGTGACGATGCCCGACAGGTTGCTGACGCCGTTGAAGGTGCCGCCGGTCAGGCCGATCAGCTTTTGCGGCGCCACCGAGGAAATCAGCGACCAGCCGATGGACGCCAGGCCATTGCCGAACAGGGCGATGGTGAAGAAGACGATGGCCAGTTCGGTCGAATCCGTGAAGTTGGCCAGCACCACCACGCTGGAAATCAGCAGGCCCGCGATGATCGGCGTCTTGCGCGCGGCCCCCAGGGTAAAGCCCCGGCGCAGCATGAAATCGGACAGGAAGCCGGAGCAGAGCGCGCCGATAAAGGCTCCGAAGAAGGGTATCGAGGCATACAGACCGGTCTTGAAGTCATCCATGCCGCGATATTCGATCAGGTAGGTCGGGAACCAGAGCAGGAAGAAATACTGGCTCGACGTCACCGCAAACTGGCCGAGATAGACGCCCCAGAGCTTGCGGTATTTCACGACCGTCCACATGTCTTCCCACCGGAACTTGGCGGGCATCTTGCGGTCGGCGGCGCCGAAATCCACCAGCGCGCCGCCCGCCTTGATCTCTTCGATCTCGGCGGCGTTGGCCATCCGGGACTCGCGCGGACCGCGATAGACGAACCACCAGATGATGCCCCAGAGCAGGCCGGCAGCGCCGGTGATGTAGAAGACCGAGCGCCAGCCATAGGTGTGTTCCAGCCAGATCAGGCCGCCGGTGAGCATGGCCGGGCCGATGAACTGGGCCGAAATGAAGAAGCCCACCACGCTGGCGCGCTCCTTGTTGGGAAACCAGGAACTGGCGACCTGGTTGTTGATCGAATAGGACGGGGCTTCGAGCATGCCGACCAGCGCGCGCAGCACGATCAGGCCCATCACGGTGCCGACCCAGCTCATCGCCAGGGTGGCCAGGGACCACAGAACCAGGATGATCGGATAGAAGACGCGCGGCGTCATGCGGTCCACCAGCCAGCCGCCCGGAATCTGGAACAGCGCATAGGTCCAGCCGAAACCGGCCAGCACCCAGCCCATTTCGACGTTGCCGATGCCGAACTCTTCCTTCATCGCCACCACGGTGGTGGAGATGTTGTTGCGGTCCAGATAGTTGATGACCACGGTGATGAAGAGCATCACCGCAACCAGGTAACGGAAATGCGTCGGCTTCTGCGTGCCGGTCAATGTCATGTGTTTCCCCCCGCGCCGCTTTTGGCGGCGTCGGCCGGAGAGTGGCGGCGAATAGGCTGCCACGCAAGGTGGAAGCCCGCCATTTCGCATCGCAGCATGGGAATGGTTTGCACGGATACCCGCCTTGACAGGCGCGGGGCGCGCGGCGTGTTGTGCGCGCCATGAGCAAAGCCATCTATCCCAGTCTCAAGGACAGGCATGTCGTCATCACCGGCGGCGCATCGGGCATCGGCGAAGGGCTGGTGACGGGGTTCGCCCGCCAGGGCGCGCGGGTCAGCTTCTGCGACATCCTGGATGCCGAGGCCCATGCCCTGGCGGAGCGCCTGGCCGGGTCGGCGCACAAGCCCGCCTTCCATCATGTGGACCTGTTCGACCTCAAGGCGCTGGACGCGTTCTTCGCCGCCATCGGCCCGGTGGATGTGCTGGTGAACAATGCCGGCAATGACGACCGTCATTCGCTGGCCGACCTGACGCCCGACTATTGGGACAACCGGATGAACATCAACCTGCGGCACATGGCGTTCGCGGCCAAGGCCGTGGTGCCGGGCATGAAGGCGAAGGGCGGCGGGGCGATCATCAATTTCGGCTCGATCTCGTGGCACCTGGGCCTGAAGGACCTGGTGATCTATGAAACCGCCAAGGCGGCGATCGAAGGCATGACGCGCGCGCTGGCGCGCGAACTGGGCGAGGACGGCATCCGCGTCACCTGCGTGGTGCCGGGCAACATCAAGACCAAGCGCCAGGAAAAATGGTACACGCCCGAAGGCGAAAAGCAGATCGTGGATGCGCAGTGCCTGAAGGGCCGCCTGGTGCCCGAGGATGTGGCGGCGCTGGTGCTGTTCCTGGCGTCGGACGATGCGCGGCTGTGCACCGGCCATGAATACTGGATTGACGCGGGCTGGCGCTGATGACCCCCACCTGCATCTGGCCGCTGGCGGCCAAGCTGGGCGAAGGCCCGCTCTGGTGGGACGACGCGCTGTGGTTCACCGACATCAAGCTGCAGAAGATCCACCGGCTTGATCCCGCCACGGGCCAAAAGACAAGCTGGGATGCGCCGTCGCAGATCGGCTTTGTCGCGCCGGTCAGGGATGGCGGCTTCATCGCCGGAATGCAGAGCGGCCTGCATCGCTTTGATCCGGCGACGGGCGGATTTGCGCTGCTCACCACCGTGGAGCCGCATTTGCCCGGCAACCGCCTGAATGATTGCGCCGTGGATACGGCAGGCCGGTTGTGGTTCGGCTCCATGGACGATGCCGAGGAACGCTGCGCGGGCGCGCTTTACTGCTACGAGAAAGGTGTTCTGCGCGTCGCCGACCCGGATTACCTGATCACCAACGGCCCGGCCTTCTGCCCCAGCGGCAAGACGCTCTATCACACCGATACCTTGAAGAAGGAAATCTACGCCTTCGATCTTGCCGCCGACGGAACGATCACCAACAAGCGCGTCTTCGCCCGCATCGAAGAGGGCGCAGGTTATCCCGATGGCCCGGTGACGGATGCGGAAGGCTTTGTCTGGTGCGCGCTGTTCATGGGCTGGGGCATTCGCCGCTACGCGCCGGACGGCAGGCTGGTGCAAACGATAAGACTTCCTGTCGCCAATGTCACAAAGGTGGCGTTTGGCGGCGCGGACCTGCGCGATGTCTATGTCACCACGGCCTGGAAAGGACTGGACGATGACGCGCGTGCGGCACAGCCCCTGGCCGGTGGCGTGTTTCACGTTCGCAGCGATGTGCCGGGGCAGGCGCAGGCGGCCGTGTTGCTTGCGTGAGGGTCAGGCCGCGCCTAGTCTGACAATTGCGGGCCGAACCGGCGGGACAGCCGGATGATGCAGCACCGCAAGGGGGACAAGAATGGCGCAGGTCAATTCGCGGCTGGTCATGGGCCTGGCCCTGATCGCATCGCTGGGCGGACTTCTGTTCGGCTATGACACGGCGGTGATTTCCGGCGCGGTCGGCGCCATCGACCACAATTTCATCATTCCGCGTGGATTGCCCGAAGCCGCGCGCGACTCCCTGTCGGGATGGGCGGTGTCCTGCGCGCTTCTGGGCTGCGTGATCGGCGCGGCCCTGGGCGGGCCGATCTCGAACCGGTTCGGCCGCAAGGGCGGCCTGATGATCGCGGCGTTGCTCTTCCTGTTTTCTTCGCTGGGTTCGGCCTGGCCGGAAC